>DATCFQ010000328.1:0-3564 GCA_036509495.1 Caulobacteraceae bacterium | reverse complement strand
AGGCCGTCCGCCATCATCCACGATCCTGACTCTATCCCACGGTGCGACCAGCAGCGGATGGACCTCATCGGCCAGTTGATTGCCTACTTCCACTAGCTACCGTGGCCGAGCAGCGTCGATTTGCCCGAGCGCTCGGCCTGTATATCGTGCATGTCCTTACCGCTGAGGTCAGCGCCGGTGGTGACGCTCAACCACCCGGCACTTGTCAGTGACGGTACGGCTGCACGGCGGATAGGCGTTGGGGTCGGGCGCGGGGCCGGCGCTGCCATTGGCGCCCAGCGCGGCCTTCTGAGCCCTGGCATCCTCGTCGATCGCCCTCTCGGCGAGCGAGTGGGCGCGCTTGGCCTCGTGTTTGGCTTTGTGGGCATAGACCTTGGCGTGGTGCGCCTCGTCCTTGGCGTTGTGGGCGGCTTCGTTCGCCGGATTGTCGGCGGCCCAGCCGACCGTCGTGCCCATCCCGAGCGCCAGGATCACTCCGCCCGCCAGCAAGATTCCACGCATTCGTTCCTCCCATCACGGCCCCGCTGCCGCTTGCAGCAGCAACGAACTGGACTGGGGTTCGGTTGCGCCACGCGCCTTTGAAGGATCGGCGAGAGCTACAGCACTTCGTTCGTCGTCGACATCGACGACAGCCGCGCCACCGCGCCGTTCGCGATGCAAAGACTCGGCTTCAGTCCTTGCTGGAGGCGCCAGGGGCAGGTGCGAGAGGACGAGCGCCTCGCATATGATCTCGAATCGACCGGCGGAGCGGAAAGGCCCGCGCCACGAACCTCAAACTTCTGACGACGGATTGGAGCAGCGTGGCTGGGGCGATAGCCGGGGCGGAGCCGTTCGGAACTCATGTTTGCGGGAGAGCTTTAAGGCCAGAGATTGCTCACGGGCCCGACGATGTCTCGGTCGACCGCCGTCTTTCTGATCGTGGTGATCGCCGGCGCGATCCTCGTCGAGACGGCCTACCACTTTGCCACTCTCGGCCTTATCGGCGGAGGCGGCGGGTATCCCAGCCCACAACAGTTTGCCCGTGAGGCCGGGTTGGTCCCGAAGACGACGCCCGCCGCGCCGTATTCGGCTCCGCCCGTGCCGCCAGGCGGACAAATGGTGCAAGCGACTGGTCCACCGCCGCCAACGCCGAAGGCCTCGACACCTGCCGTTTCGCCGACCACATCGGCAACGCCCGTCGTGTCCCGGAAGACGACCAGCCATCCTGCCCGCAAGGCGAAGGAGTCCCCATCGCCGCCGGAGCAGGACATTCCGATCCCCCCTTCCTCGGTCGCGCCGCCTGCGCCAACGAGCGGAGGGATTTCGGCTCCGTACTGAGCTGTGTCCGCCGCGAACGCGAAGTCGCCGATCGCTTGACGCAGGCGATCCTGGAGAGCGGGCAGCGACCCACCAAGGTCGGTTGGAGAAAGGGAGCAGATTTCTCCGTCCCATAGCCGCCGCGCCCCGCCAGCCGACTTAATTCCTGGCGTTTGGCCCGCTAAGATGGCGGTCAGAGATGGAGGGGAGGAGCATGAAGCAAGCGGTTGTAGCGGGGCTCGCGTTAGGAGCCATAGTTGCGGGCTCTGCGTTCGGCCAGGAGCGCAGCTATGTCGTCACCGTCGTGCCAGGCGGCCACGCGCATGGCTTCGAAAAGCTGAGCGTCTCAAAGGCGACAGTAGACACGAGCCCGATCCGCGTCTGGGCCAACACCGCCATCAATCCAGACTGCACAATGGAGTCGCCTGGGGCCACGCTCGTGTTGTTGTCGCCGCCGAGCCATGGAACCGCGACGATAACCGACGAGCCCTATTTCGCGAGCTTCCCCCCAACAAACCCGCGCGCGGCATGCAACAGCCGAAAAGTGCCCGGCCACCAAGCCTTCTACACGGCCGCAGCGGGCTTTGCGGGCCATGATCGATTGGTTCTAAGAGTCTGACTCATAATGTTTATGTGCTGGATCAAGGGTTTGCGATGCGGCGTGTGATGAGCTGGACCGAGGCCATGAAGAGCCAAGCGGCCGAGCTTTCGACGGTTTCCTCGAAGTCCTTGGCCAGGCGGCGGTTTCGGCCGAACCAGGCGAAGCTGCGCTCGACGACCCAGCGGCGGGGCAGGACCTCGAAGGTGTGTTTGGCGGCATCGGATCGCTTGATGATCTCGAAGGTCCAGTCGCCCTGCCCGGCGAGGGCGGCCTGAAGCTTGTCTCCGCCATAGCCGCCGTCGGCGAAGACGTGGCGCAGCCAGGGAAAGGTGGCGCGGATGGAGGCGAGGACCTCGGGGGCGCCGTCGCGGTCCTGGACGTCGGCGGTGTGGACGACCGCACCGACCAGCAGGCCCAGGGTGTCGGTCAGGATGTGCCTTTTGCGGCCTTTGACCTTCTTGCCGGCGTCGTAACCGCTGGGGCCGCCCGCTTCGGTGGTTTTCACGCTCTGGCTGTCGATCACTCCGGCGCTGGGCGAGGCTTCGCGTCCAGACGCCTCGCGCGCGGTCATCAGCAGCAGGTGGTTGATCGTCTCCCACAGGCCGCTGTTGCGCCAAGCGTAGAAGTAGCGCTGCACCGTCGAGACCGGAGGGAAGTCTTTCGGCAGCATGCGCCAGGGCTGGCCGCTGCGCAGCACGTAGAACATCGCCTCCACGATCTGGCGCAGCGCCCACCTGCGCGGTCGCCCCAGCCGGCCCGGCGCTGGCAGCTCAGGCGCCAACACCGCCCACTCCGCGTCGGTCAAGTCGCTTGAATATCGCAGCCCCTTGCGGGCATGCTTGGCCCGGGTGGTGTCGGTCCACATGTGACCCTCCGTCGTTGCTTCGCAACTCCGATGGAATCACAACCGACTGATATCACCCAACTTCCTTTTCGGGGCAGACACTAAGGGGGACCAGTCCTGACGGGCGGGTACGTGAGATCACTGTCGATGTCGACGTGCGCTAAGGAGGAGGCGCACCGGATCATTGATTAGCTTGCCGCGCCACCGCAGTTGATCAGTGACGCGAGGGCGGAGACCACCTCTTCTACCCGGAACGGTTTGGCGATCAGCACGCTGCGCTCTCCCCCACGTGTGCGCCACTGATGCTCGCTGTCGCCGGTGAGGTAGATGACGGGAACATCAGGCTGGAGCTGCCGCGCCCTATCCGCCACGTCCCAGCCGGTCGGACCGGTCCCGAGATTGATGTCGGTGATCAAGCCGCTGAGCGCCTGAACCGGGGATGCAAGGAGAGTGAGAGCCTCCCGGCCGGTTGCCGCCACCAGGACCTCGTATCCAGCCTCCGCCAACACAGCTTCAACCAGCGCCGCGATGAGAGGTTCATCCTCAACGACCAACACCAGACCCAAGGGCATGGCGGCCTCCCCGCGTCCTTCGCCGTGAACGAGGCGAGCAACAGCTCATCAACCCGTGGGTGGGGCGATCGTTGCGAGCCGTGAAAACGCTGAGCATCCGCAGGCATCGCTCGCTTCAACTCGATGCTGCCCGTCATCCACTCCGCCGAATGAAGAGGAGATGAGTGGCAGTCGGCAGGTTCCGCAAGGCTTGGATCACCCCGGAAGCTTGATCGCCGAAACCAGACGCGAGCGCGGCTGGGACGGGGCGG
>DATCFQ010000327.1:0-5837 GCA_036509495.1 Caulobacteraceae bacterium | reverse complement strand
GCTGGCCGGGCGGGATTTTCATGGCCTGGTATCCACTGAAGGACCGCAAGCTCAGCACGGCCCTCACGGCCGCCGCCGCCGAGACGCCCTTTCCCAAGACCCTGCGGGTGGAGATGTCGCCCTATCTGTGGGAGGAGAACTCCCTGCCCGGCAGCGGGCTCATGATCTGCAACGCGCCCTGGAAGCTGGACGAGAAGCTCTCGGCCCTCTGCAGCGAACTCGCAGGCCTGCTCGGCGACGGCCACGCCAGCTGGTCGGTGGATCCGCTCACCCCAGCCTAGGCCGGCGCCAGCGCCGCCTCCGGATCGACCCTGGGCGCGAGCACGCGGCCCGCGGCGACCCGCGCCATGAAGAACAGCACGGCCGAGGCCCCGACGATGCCGGCGTGGATCAGCCAGAAGGTGGTGGACGGCATCTTGTCGAACAGCCCGCCCAGCCAACCGACCAGCAGGTTGCAAAGGAACATGTTCAGATAATAGACGGCGATCATCGTCCCCCCGATCGCGCGCGGGGCCGCCCTGGAATAGAGCGCCAGGCCCACGGGGAAGATGTTGGCGAAGCCGATGTCGTTGACGATGTGGAAGCCCAGGGCCCAGCCGATCGACGCCTTATGCCCGGCCGCGTGCAGCGACGCCGCCGCCAGGAACAACGGCGCCAGGGCGGCGATCGCCGCCCCGATGGTCAGTTTGGTGATCTCGTCCGGCTCGCGCCGCCGCGCGGCCCACCATCGCCAGAAGAACACCGACCCGGCCAGGGTCACGGCGCTGACGAAGCTGTCGAGGCTGGTCAGCCAGCTCACCGGCGTGTCGAAGCCCAGGAAGGTCAATTGCAGATTGGCGTCGCCCCAGAGCAGGTAGGCGTTGCCCATCTGCTGGTTGCCGACACCCGACAGGGCCAGCACCGGCAGCAGGGCCACCAGCACGGCCACGGCGCGGCCCTCACCGGGGGCTAGCTTGGGACGTTCCGCCTTGGCTCTGCGGAACACCACCGGCGGCTCTGGCGGCAGGTGCTTGCGGGAGGTGAGATAGATCACGAGGCCGATCAACATGCCGACTCCGGCTGCACCGAAGCCCCAGTGCCAGGCCACCTTCTGGCCGAGGCCGCCGCAGACCAGGGGCGAGATGATCACCGCGATCTGGATGCCGAACATGTAGAACTGGAAGGCGTCGGCGCGGCGCAGGTCGCCCTTGGGGTAGAGGTCGCCGACCTGGGTGGCGATGTTCCCCTTGAAGCAGCCGACGCCGATCAACAGACATGCCAGCGCGATCAGGAAGCTGGCGTCGAAGGCCATCAGGAAGTGGCCGAGGGCCATGAGCAGGGCGCCGAGGGTCACGGTCTTGGTGCGGCCCAGGACCCGGTCGGCCAGGAAACCGCCGAAGAGTGGGGTCAGATAGACCGAGGCCGTGTAGATGCCGAAGATCTGCGAGGCCAGCGCGACCGTGCTGAGATGGCCGAATACCCCCTCGAGCCCGGCGCGGAAGGTCCCGAAGCCAAGCACGTGCTCCACGTGACCGGGCAGCAGCAACTGCTTGGTCATGTAGAGCGTCAGCAGCGTCAGCATGCCGTAGTAGGAGAACCGCTCCCAGGCCTCGGTGAAGGATAGGAAGAAGAGGCCGATCGGATGACCGAAGAAGGTCTTCTGCTGCGCGGGCGAAACGCTTGTCATCGCTTAGGGCTAACAGCCCATGGCTTCGGCGACAACGCCGTCCGGACGCGGCGCATTTCGCCCTCCGGAGAACTCGCTACCGCCCGAGATTGTCAGTGCGGCGGATGAAGCCGGCGACGTCGTCGTGCATCTGCTTCAGCGAGGCCTCGTGGGCGTACACCATGTGGCCGGACGGATAGTAGCGGTACTCGATGTTCGAGGTCAGGGTCGGCGGGATCTGCAGGTGGTGCATCTCGTACCAGCCTTCATAGAAGGGCGTGGCGAGGTCGAAGTAGCCGCCCAGCAGCATCACCTTGAGCTGGGGATTGTACTTCATGGCCGAGGCGAGGTCGGGCATGACGTTCATCATGCCCTTTTGCGGTTCGCTGGAGCCCGGCGGCTGGTGGTCGAAGTCCCAGTCCTTGCCGACCGAGACCTCGGCCTTGTAGGTGCGGTCGCCGCCGAAGCCGAGCGGCCCACGGACGTAGTCGTTGAAAGCCGAGACATAGGCCGAGCTGATCGCCGCCGACTGGGGGTCGTACTCGGATTCCTTGCTCAGCGGATCGAGCGACGGGCCGGAGAAACGCGTGTCGAGGCGGCCCGTGGTCAGCCCCTGCGCATCCTGCAGCATCTTCATGAACTCGCCGCCGTTGATCCTGAGATCGGCCTTCAGGACATAGTCGACCGGCAGGCCCGTGAACTGGCTGAGCCGCTCGGCGATCGCCTGGCGCCGTTCGGGCGACAACTCCGAGCCCTGCTGGAGCGCGGTGGCGTAGTCGGTGGTGGCGAACTGCTCGACCTGCTGGAGCAGGGCCGGCAGCTCCGGCTTCGGGCCGGCCAGGCGGTCATGATACCAGGCGGTGGCCGCATAGGTCGGCAAGGCGGTGATGTAGGCTTCGTCGGAGCCCGGGTTGAACTGCGGGCTGTCGGGGCTGAGGTCGAAGTTCAGGATCTGCGACAGCAGGATCACGCCGTTGAAGTCGACGTCGTGGTCGGTCTCCAGCGCATTGACCAGCACCGCCGAGCGCGGCGTGCCATAGCTCTCGCCGAACAGGTACTTGGGCGAGTTCCAGCGGCCGTATTGCGACAGGAATCCGAGGATGAACTGGCCGAAGGCGTAGGCATCCTGGTCGACGCCGAAGAAGGCCTTCTCCTTGTCCTTGCCGGCGATGCGGCTGAAGCCGGTCCCGGGCGCGTCGATGAACACCAGGTCGCTGACGTCGAGCAGGCTGTAGGCGTTGTCGACCAGCCGGTAGGGCGCTGCCGGCGTGTGGCTGTCGTCCTCGGTGACGACACGCCGGGGGCCCCAGGCGCCCATGTGCAGCCAGACCGTCGCCGCGCCGGGGCCGCCATTGTAGAGGAAGGTGATCGGCCGGCCCTGCGCAGGCGCGCCCGTCTTGAAATAGGCGACGTAGAACATCGAGGCTTCCGCCTTGGGGTTCTTCTTGGAGTCGTCGTCCTGGTCGTCGCTCTTGCCGCCTAGCTTGTCGTCGCTGTCGCGCGCGGCGGCGTCGTCCCAGCCCTTGGGATGCACGACGATGGTTCCGGCGACCGCCCGGTAGTCGATCTTCTGGCCGCCGACGGTCACCGCACCTTCGCTGGGCGCGCTTTCGGGCGAGAAGATCAGGCCGCGGTTGGGCGAAGCGGTGTCGGCGGCGCTGGCCTTCTCGGCAGGCGAAGCCGGCGCCCGCGGCGGGCTCTCGGCGGCAAAGGCGGTGGAGACCGCCAACAGGGAAGCGGCGGCCAGGAGCGCGACATGGTTCACGGGTCAATTATCCTCATCATCGGCAGGCAGTGAGGCATAGAACGCGAACACTGACCCTAGATGACAGGACTGTTCAACCCGAATGGGCCGTTGGTTGGACTCTATCGCGTCATCCGGCGGGCCCCGGAGCCGGAACCGCGGTCTGGACGATGTTGCGTTCGCCCGCGGCCGGGGCGGAGGGGGTCGTCATCACGTTGATGCCCTCTGCGAACAGGGCCAGCACCAGGATCAGGGCGAATCCGATCGGAATGAGGAAAAGCAGCGGACGATTGCTGCGGCCCCCTGCGCCATAGCCTTGGTCGCGGGTGGCGTGATCGTCATGGGTCTGCGACATCGAAAAAGGTCCTGATCAGCGGATAAGCTTCAGTCGATCAACGACCGAGCCGCCCCGAAAGTTCTAAGGCCCCCGCCCTATCTCGGCTGATAGCGCGGATCGCCGGTGCGCCAAAGCAGGAAGGCCAGCTCGTCACCGGTCTCGCGGTCGCGCTGGCCGCGGGTGGACCCTATGCCATGGCCGGCGTCGGTCTCGACCCTGAGGATGATCGGATTGGCCGAGGCGTTGGCCGCCTGCAGCCGGGCGGTCATCTTGGTCGGCTCCCAGGACGAGACGCGCGGATCGTTCAGGCCGGTGGTCAGCATCACCGACGGATACTTCGTTCCGTTCACAATGTGCTGGTAGGAGTCCATCTCCCAGAGGGCCTTGAAGCCTTCCCTGGTGGTCACCGTGCCGAACTCGGGGATATTGGGCGGGCCGTTGGGCGAGAATTCCGCGCGCAGGGTGTTGGACGATCCCACCAGGTCGAAGACCACCGCCGCCAAGTCCGGCCGCTCGGTCAGGAAGCGGCCCACCGTGATGCCGCCGGCCGAGCCGCCCATGATCGCGAGCTTGGACGAGCTGGTGTAGCGCTGGCGGATCAGGAACTCGGCGCAGTCGATGTCGTCGCGCCAGGTGTTGGGCTTGGTCAGCAACTTGCCGGCCAGATGCCAGTCCTCGCCGAGTTCGCCGCCGCCGCGCACATGGGCCAGGGCGAAGACGCCGCCGAGGTCGAGCAGCGGCAGCCAGCGGGCGATGAACGACGGGTCCTCTGTTATCCCGTAGGAGCCGTAGGCCCATAGGATGAGCGGCGCGCGGCCGTCGCGCTCGAGGCCCTTCTTGTAGATGATCGAGAGCGGCACCTTGGCCCCGTCGCGGGCGGGGACCAGCACCTCTTCGGAGGTGTATTGCGAGGCATCGATCGGCGGCTGCGGAGCGATGTCGGTCTGGACCACCGCCCCATCGGCGCCGACGTAGCAGAGCACCGTCGGCCGGGCCCAGCCCTGCAGCAGGAACCAGGCGCCGTCGTGCAGGGTGTCGGTGTAGAGGGCGTCGATCGAGCCGGCGAACGGCAGGGCGATGGTGCTGACGCGCCCGTCGTAGCCCAGGCGGCGCAGGCCGCCGATGCCGGCGTTCAGCTCCTGGATATAGACTCCGTCGCGGGCCGAGGAGATGCCCCGGATCACCGCCGCAGACGCCGGCACGGCCACCCGGGCGTGGGCGACGTTCGGCGCGGCCGCGGTGGTGTGCAGCACCTGGTAATGCGGCGCGCCGGCGTGGCTGAGCAGGAAGATGTCCTCGCCGCGGACGGCGGCGCCGGTCACCTTGTCGGCCGGCAGGCAGACCGGCCGCCACACCGCAGCGCCCTGCCGGGCGGCCCTGACGTCGGCGACATAGAGACCGAGTTCGTTCTGCACACCCGAAATCACTTCGCCAACGACCAGAGACGATCCGGCGGTCGTGCCCAGGATCGGAAAATCGACGTCGGTCATGGCGACCACCGGGCTGGAGCCCTTCCACAGCACCTTGGCGTCGGTGGCGGGGTCGGTGTTCAGCCGATGGAACCAGGCGACGCTATCCTTGTATTTGTCGAGGCTTTCGGGGCCCTGGCCCGCCTGCAGCCGGTTGTAGAAGAAGCCCGATCCGTCCTCGGCCCAGTTGGGACTGCCGTCGTTGGTGCGATCGATGGACTCGGGCAAGACTTGGCCGGTCTCGGTGACGATGACGCGGGCGGTGGATTCCTCCGAGCCGCCCGGCGAGGTCCCGAACGCCACGTGCGCACCGTCGGGCGAGGCCGTCCACCAGTCCAGCGAGGCGTGGGAGCCTTTCTGGGCATAGGCGTCCGGATCGATCAGCATCCGGTCGGCTCCATGCACGCCCTTGCGGACATAGAGCTTGAAGGTGTCGGCGTTGGCCGGCCTCACCTGGGTGAAGATGTAGTCGCCGCCGACCTGCACGGCGCTGACCGCCACCATGGAGCCGGTGTAGTGCGAGACTGCTTCGGTCAGGGCGTCGCGGCCGGGGATCGCGTCCAGCACCGATTTGGCGTAGGCGGCCTCGGCCAGGGCGTAGGCCTTCCATTCCGGCCCCTCGGCCTCCATCCAGCGATAGGG
>DATCFQ010000326.1:0-7617 GCA_036509495.1 Caulobacteraceae bacterium | reverse complement strand
CCGGATCCCTTGAGGCCGACGCTGTTCCAGGTGTCGCGGATGGAGAACTGGCCCTGTTGGAGCAGGAACCAGCGCATTTCCGGCTGGGGTCCGATCACCGGGGCCCCGACGATAGCCCAAGTGCAGTGGTCGCCGCCGGACCCGAACGACCAGTCGCCCGAGAGCTTGTAGCCGCCGGGCTCGGGCTCGGCCCGGCCGAAGGCGCCAAAGGAGGTGACGATGCGTGGGTCCGGATCGCGACCATATACAGCCGCCTGGGCCGCCTCGGGAAAATAGCTGAGCACCCACTGGTGCTGCATCAGGAAACAGAAGCACCAACCCAGCGAGCCGGCCACCTTGCCCACCTCGGCCACGCAGTCCAGCAGCGTCATCCAGTCCATCTCGAGCCCGCCCCAGCGGGCGGGACGGACCATGCGCAGCAGGCCCGAGGCCTGCATCGCCTCGACCGCCGCCTTGGGCAGCCGTCGATTGGACTCCGCCTCGTCCGCATATCTGCGAAGCGACTGGGCGAGCTCGCGCGCCCTGGCCAGCGCCTCTTCCCGTGTCATCCGGGTTTCCTGCCGCGCGGCCGCGGAGACGTTCATCGGTGGCCTCCCCCGTGGACCCTGTTTCAGTGATCTTGCGAGTGATCACATTGGTTGTCGCCTAAGAAATCCGTTGTTTGGATTGGTCGTATCGGCGGCCCGAATGTGCTCGGGGGGCGCGGCTGGAACCGACACATGCCCAAGCGCCCCCAAGCACCATCATTCCGCCGGCATGAATTAGGCGAGGATATATCTGGTATTCTGAATCCGAATTTCCCGGCTTTTCTGCAAACGCCTAGCAATTCCAAATCGAAACCTCCGCGAGCACTGACTCCCGGTGGGCGAACTCGCGCGGCCTTGAGACCGCATGTTGGGGGGATTGCAATGCGCCTTAGATTTCTTGGATTCGCATCGACGGCGGCCCTCCTGGTTGGCTCGGCCGCGTGGCCCCAATTGGCGTCGGCGCAGGCGGCGCCCGCCGCGCAGACAGCCCCTCAGGCCCTGGCCGAGGTGGTGGTCACCGCCGAACGCCGCGAGCAGAACCTGCAGCGCACCGCCGTGGCGGTCACCGCCGTCAGCGGACAGCAGCTTGCCCAGCGCGACATCGTCAACATGGATCAACTGACCCAGGCCGTGCCGGCGCTGCAGGCCCAGCAAGGGACCGGGCCGTACACCAGCGTCATCGTACGCGGGGTCACCACGGCAGTTGTCAACGTGTTCGGCGATCCCTCGGTCGCGGTGAACCTGGACGGAGTCTACCTGGCTCGACCGACGTCGCTGCACGGATTGTTCTATGATCTCGACCGGGTCGAGGTCTTGAAGGGGCCGCAGGGCACGCTCTACGGCCGCAACGCCACGGGCGGCGCGGTCAACCTGGTCAGCCGTCAACCGAACTACAGCTTCGGGGGGGACCTCACGGCCGAGTATGGCAGTTACAACGAGTTCCTCACCGCAGGCGACCTGAACGCGCCGCTCGCCAAGAACCTGGCCGCGCGGGTCGCCTTCCAGACTGTCCGACACGACGGCTATTTCTCGGATGGCACGGGGGACGAGGATCAGCAGGCCGTGCGCCTCTCACTTCGCGCCGACCCGACCGAAGCCTTGAGAATTCTGCTCAGGGCCGACTATGCGCATGAGGACGACCGGGGGCAGGGAGCGACGGCCTACTGTAGCGCCGCCTCGCCGGCTCCGATGAATTTCTCAGGCGCGCTCTGCCCGGTCAACGGCGGCTTCTTCGGTCCCAGCCCCTGGACCAGCATCGTCACCCAGTCGCACGCCCTGACCCCCGCGGGGCTCGTCCCATTGCCGAACACGGCCTTCAACAAGGGGGACCACTGGGGTGTCTCCAACGAAATCGACTGGCGGGTGCTGGGTGGGACCTTGACCGTCCTCCCGGCATTTCGCTCGGACGACGTCAGCTACCTAAGCCCGGTCGCAGGCGGGATGATCCGCGAGATCGAGCACTCGCATCAGACGTCCGCAGAAGTGCGCTTCGCCTCGAGCGACGCTCAACCGCTGCGGTACATCCTGGGCGGATATCTGTTCAATGGCGCCACCAGCGGGACGGGAATCTACGACGCTCAGACCGCCGGGGTGAACCCGGTGCAGGCGCTGGACGTGTCCGACTTCACCTATGCGGTGTTCGGCCAAGCGACCTGGGCGGTGACCAACCGGCTGCGGCTGGTCGGCGGCGTGCGCTATACCTACGAGCGCAAGAAGACGGACTCCGAGAACACGATCTACACCTATTTCACGCCGCAGGCGTACCCGCTCGTCCCTTCGACGGCGTTTCCGGTGTTTGGCTTCTCGACCGTGGGATCAAAATCCTGGGACCAGACCAATTGGAAGGGCGGAGTGGAGTTCGACGTCGCGCCGAAGTCGCTGCTCTATGCGAACGTCTCGACCGGCTTCAAGGCGGGGGGCTTCTACTTCAATCCGATCCCGGGCGGTTCCGACACCTATAATCCCGAGAAGGTCACCGCCTACACTGCTGGCTTGAAGAACCGGTTCCTCGACGACCGCGTCCAGCTGAACCTCGAGGCCTTCGACATGGAGTACACCGGCCAGCAGATCGCCACCCTGCTGTTCGCCCAACTCGGGCCCGCTCTGATCCCCTATTTCCCCAACCAGAACGCGGGCAAAGCGCGCATCCGCGGCGGTGAGCTGGATGGCCAGTTCCTGGCCACCCCCAACACCCTGCTCACCGCAGACGTTCAATACATCGACGCCAAGTACGAGAGCCTCGTCTACCAGAGCGGCGTGCCGGCCCAGGTCTGCCCGTCGACCTTCGTCCCCCCGCCTAACGGGCCGGTGTTCAGCATCGACTGCAGCGGGCGGCCCGAGCTCATGACGCCGAAGTGGACCGTCAACCTGGGCGCCGAACAGACGTTCCCGCTGCCTGGCGGGGGCGACCTCGTCCTGGGCGTCAACACGCGCCACGAATCCGGGCGCTTCACCAACCTCAGCTATGCGCCCTTCACGATGGCGCCGAGCTATTGGCGGACCAACGCGACCCTGACCTACAACACCGCGAACCACCGATTCAGCGTGACGGGTTTCGTCAACAACATCGAGAACAAGGCCGAGCCGGATGGCATCGGGACGGGTTTGAACTTCCCGGCCATTCCGCTCCTACCCGTCACCTTGAAGCCGCCCAGGACATTCGGCGTGCGCCTCGGCGCGCACTTCTGAGGATCAGGCGGGCTGGCGCAATCCTGCCCCTGCGTCGGAGTCAGCATCTCGGGAAGCGCATTCAGGACGGGCCGAGCGTATTTCTCAGCCAGAGATCGAAAAGCGGGATCCACTCCTGGGTCGGCGTTCCGGGAAACCCGACGCCGAAGGCGTGGCCGCCCCGCTGGAAGAAATGGGCTTCCACGGGCCGGCGCGCAGCCCGCAGGGCGGCCATCATCATCAGGCTATTCTCCACCGGCACGGCCGGATCGTCGCACGCGTGGGCCAGGAACGTCGGCGGCGTGTCAGGGCCGACGTGCTGCTCCGGGGAGCGGGCGGCGACGATCTGGTCCGAGGGCGAGTTTCCGAGCAGGTGCTGGCGAGAGCCTTCGTGGGTGAAGGGATGGGTCATGGTGATGACCGGGTAGATGAGCCCCGCAGCGGCGGGCCTGGCGTCGATGCGATCGGCGTCGTCGGAGGGGACGTATGCCGCCTCGGCGAACCCGGTGGCGAGCGACGCGGCCAGGTGCCCGCCGGCGGAAAAACCGACGACCGACAGGCGGGCTGGATCGATCATGAACCGGGCGGCCGACGCACGAATGACCCGCATGGCGCGCTGGGCATCCTGGAGCGGAACGATCGCCCCGTCGCGCCAGCCTTCGGCGGGCAGGCGGTAATTGAGGACGAAGACAGTGTAGCCGAGCGGGTTGGTCTTGGCGGCGACGTCGACACCCTCGTTGGCGATGGAGACGAATTCGTATCCGCC
Organism: Caulobacteraceae bacterium; assembly: GCA_036509495.1. Lineage (GTDB taxonomy): Bacteria > Pseudomonadota > Alphaproteobacteria > Caulobacterales > Caulobacteraceae > JANWHQ01. The sequence goes on along the minus strand of DATCFQ010000326.1, from coordinate 3,657 downwards.
GCCCGGGATGACCAACAGGGCGCTGCCGTTAGGGTGGGGGGGCCGGAATAGGTGAAGTGATGGCTTCGCCGTATTGCGCAGGAACACCGGGGGAGAGTTGTCAGGCGGAGGGATCGGCCGGAAGTCCGCCGCACCGGGCGCATCCCTGGGCCAGAGCGGCAGCACCTCTGCATCGGTCCAGGCTTTGGGTATGACAGTCGCAGGAAGCGAGGGCCGAAGCGCTTGCGCGTTTCCGCCGGCGGGGCCCAGAAGCGCGCCGGTGCTGGCGAGCATGCCGAGCGCAGTTCTACGAGCGATGCGCGAACCCATTGCCGCCTCCAATCTGTATGTGAAAACGATTGCACGCTCGTATGCGTGCGTCCATAGGCTTGGCAGGGCGCGATATGGGGCAGCGCCACTTTCGGCAGGGAGGACGCTGGTGTCGGGGTCCGATCGGAACGTCTGGATCGTTGCTGCGGCCCTTGTCGCGGGGCTGGGGGCCGGTCCCAGCCTGGCTCAGGTCGTTGCGGGCCCAACCGCCATGGTGGCCGACCCCTGTTCCGGGGTGGTCGATCATCCGCTGGATGCCGGCCTCAGGCCCATGCTTCAGCCGGGCGGCCGACTGAAACCTCCCACCGCAGAGGACGCTGCGGCGGCCGGCAAAGCGATGGCTGAGGAACGGGCGAAGGACTTCCCGGACCTGTGCCGTTACCGCGCGGCCAACGCGGCGATGAAGCATGCCCCCAGGATCGTCTTCATGGGCGACTCGATCACCGAGCTGTGGAAGATCGCCGAGCCGGGGTTCTTTTCGGACGACCGCATCGACCGCGGGATCAGCGGCCAGACCAGTCCGCAGATGTTGCTGCGCTTCAGGTCCGATGTCATCGCCATTCACCCGCGCACAGTGCACATCCTGGCGGGGACCAACGACATCGCCGGCAACACCGGGCCCACGAGCGAGCGGGCGTTCGAGGACAACATCGAATCCATGGCCGAGCTCGCCAAGGCGCACCACATCCGGGTCGTGCTGGCCTCGATCCTGCCGATGGGCTCGATCGGCTGGCAGCCCCAATACCGGCCCGCCGAAGAAGTGCGGCGGCTGAACCGGTGGCTGCGCGATTACGCCGCCAGGAGCGGGACGACCTATCTGGACTACTACAGCCGCCTCGCCACGGCGGATGGGGCGTTCAGACCTGATCTCTCCAATGACGGGGTGCATCCGAACCTGGCGGGATACGCGATCATGCGCGAGCTGGCAGACAAGGCCGTCGGAGCGAACTAGCCGAACGCGTCGCCGTCAGGGGACGGCGCCTGCCGATACGGCGGCTTCCTCGAGATAATCCTCGTCATCGCGCTCGGCGAGACGCTGGCGGGTCGGGTTCGTGACGGCGTTCCAGACGCCCAGGGCCGTAAGCAGCCCGGCGAAGACGCTGGCAAGGTACAGGCTGTATTTCGCGTCGCCAAGCGCATCGCTCACGGCCGCCATCGCCAGCGGGGCCAAGACGGCGCTCAGGCAGGTGAAGAAGAGCAGGAGGCCGGCGATCTCCCCGTGCCGAGGCCTTGCGAAGCTGCTGATGCCCTTGGAGTTGATGGTCGGATAGAGCACCGACATGAACAGGCCCGAAACCGGCAGCGCGATCGCCGCGACTCCTCGACCGCCCAGGCAGCCCGCCAGGAAGCAGATGAAGACGCCGCCGCTGCAGACCGCCAGCACTGCGGGCCAGGGCAGGCGGGCGAGCAGCCACGCCCCCAGGAACCTGCCGGCGGCGCGCAGAACGAAGAAGATCGAAACGACGTAGAGCGCGAACCACGCGAAGGGCCCGTGGTAGCCCTCCAGGTACGTCGGCGCCCACACGTAGACGGCCGCCTCGGCCGCCACATAGAGCATCAGCGCCAGTGAGAAACCCAGGGCGAAGGGGTCACGCAGCAAGCTCCATGTCTCCGACAACCGGCGTTGGCGGACCGCTTCTCTGGCGGGCGGAGTCGGATACCGGGCGAACGCAGCCATGGCGACCAGGATCGCACAGAGCCCGCTGGCGATGACGTAGAGCCACTTCCAGTCCAGGCCCGACAGCAACAGGCGCGCGACGACGGCCGGCCCGATGATGGCGCCGACGCCGAAGAAGCCTTCGACCATGTTCATGGTCGCAGCGTGTTCGCGGGTCGAGCGCGAAATGTCGCCGATCAGGGCCAGGGCGCCCGCCTTGAAAACACCGATGGCGACGCCGGAGCAGAACAGCAGGGACACGAAGAACAGGAAATCATGGCCAACCGCGAAGAGCGCCGAAGAGACCCCGAACAGAACCAGACCCGCCACGATGCTGCGCTTGCGGCCCCATCGATCGGCCAGGAAGCCCAGGCCGAATGCAGCGATCGAAATGCCCGACATCGTCGCGTACTGGAAGGCGCCGCCGGCTGTCATCCCCAGCGAGTACTGCTTGATCACCCGCGGGATAATCACGCCCACAGAATCGGTGGTCATCGCGAACATCGCGAACATCAGGAAGGTGAGGGCCTTCAGAAGCCCTATGCGTGGGGCGGCCCGAGCCATCATGCCGGCGCCCGCCCGAAGCCCGCGGGGCGCGGACCGGCTAGATCATCAGCCCGCCTTCGCCAGCCCGTTTCGCGCCGCGCCTGTGGCACCTGTTTCCTCCCGGCCTTGATCGAGCCGCTCCGAGCAGAGTAGCGCGATCAAAGAGCCGTGCAACCGTTTGCAGGACGTGAGCCGCCAGCCCGTCCCGCTGCCCATGCCTCAGCTTGCGGTCAGTCGGAGCATTCGAGCCAGGGCGGCGTCGATGGCCGTGCTGAACTGGCTCCCCCGTCGACGATGAAAATGCGCCCCGGCGGCGCGCCCCGGCGGCCTGGGATGAACTCCTGTCGCACCGGAGGATTCGCCAGGGGAGGGGGAGGCGCTTGGGTAGACGCGCGACGGAAGGCGGGGATGTCCTGCTCCCGCAGCATCGGGATCCTGACCTTGTCAGGCTGTCGAACGGCGGACCGGCGTTCAGCATCGACCAAGTCGAGCGGGGCGCCTGAGGTCGAGGCGGAGGTCGCGGCCGCGCCCATCTCGGGAATGGCGGCGGCTAGTGCAGCCAGCGCGAACGTCAGCCCCCGCCGTGTAAGGTCAAGAGCCATGGACGTCCCTCCGGCGCCGGAGCGCGCTCCGGTTTCATCTTGAGCGTGCGCGGACGTTGGCCAAGGTCAAGCTGTGTCGACCCCCCGTCGCTCAGAGCGCGGCCGAGACTGCCGGGGTGGATTCCCGCTCCACCAAGGCAATGGGCAGCGTGGCCGACGGGGTCTCCTCGCCCGCCATGCGGCGGAACAGGAACTCCACGACGGTGGCGGCGCCGCGCTCTAAGTCCTGGCGGATGGTGGTGAGCCGCGGGTGGGCGTGCTGCGCCAGTTCCAGGTCGTCGAAGCCCACCACCGCCACCTGGTTGGGGACAGAGACGCCGCTGGCCTGGAGCGCCCTCAGCGCCGACAGTGCGATCACGTCCGAGGCGGCGAAGATGGCGTCGAACGCAATCCCGCGCGAGATCAGATCCTGCACCGCGGCGAGGGCCGTATCGCCGGTGAAATGGGCGGGCACGATCAGGTCGGGATCGAGCGGCAACCCCGCCCGCTCGAGACCGCTGCGGTAGCCCTGAAGCCGCATCTGTATTTCGGGCAGAGGCGCCG
>DATCFQ010000325.1:0-2843 GCA_036509495.1 Caulobacteraceae bacterium | reverse complement strand
GGCCGAAATGGGCGAGCGGGATCTACTGCGCGCCTTCGTCCTGGGCGTCGCCGAGACCCTGCCGAACGCCGAGGAATACGCCTTGCTGGTCGACCTCGCCCACAGCTACGGCGAGCAGGACCTGTCGATGCGGGTGGTGCGCGCCGCCGCCCAGCGCGGCTATGTCTTGCCCGAGCGTGGCTATCCGGTGCTGAACACCACCCAGGTCTATGGCGGCGCCGAGCCGGCCTTCTCCCTGGCCATCGCCCGCCAGGAGAGCAATTTCGACCCCTACGCCCGCTCCGGAGTCGGCGCCCGCGGCGTGATGCAGCTGATGCCGAGCACCGCGGCCATTCTCGCCCGCAAGGCCGGCATATCCTATTCGGCCGAGCGGCTCTATGACGCCGATTACAACGTCAGGCTGGGATCGACCTATCTGCAGAAGATGGTCGAGGATTTCGGCGGCTCCTATGTGATGGCTGCGGCCTCCTACAACGCCGGCCCCAATCACATGCCCGAGTGGACCGCGACCTGCGGCGACCCGCGCACCTCCAGCGGCGACCCACTCGACTTCATCGAGTGCATCCCGTTCTCCGAGACCCGCAACTACGCCATGCGCGCCATGGAGACGATGGAGGTCTACCGCGCCCGGCTGAACGGCGGCCGCGCCCCGCTCACCCTCGCCCAGGACCTCAAGCGCGGCGCCTATACGCCCGCACCGACCGCCTATATCGCCGGCGGCGCCTTCCCGGCCAACGAGGGCCAGACCGCCCTGGCCCAGTCGAGTTCGCCCGCGACGGCGACGAAGTAGGCGACGGCCATCTGATGGGAAACGGCGTGGCTGGGGCGAAATTGTGCGGGCTGGCTGGGGCGGCGCTTGCGAGCCTCTGCCTGGCCATCCCGGCGCAGGCCGCCGAGCCCCTGACTCTGAACGGCTATCTGACCCTCAAGGGACCCAAGCCCACCGAACACATCGCCTACGGGCCGGCGCGTTTGCAATATATCGAACTGTTCGAGCCCAAAGGACCCGGTCCGTTTCCCGTTGTCGTGCTGATCCACGGCGGCTGCTTCCAGAACCGGTATCAGGGCATGCCGCAGATGCGCGGCATGGCCGGCGCCCTGGCGGCCAAGGGCGTCGCCGTCTGGAGCATCGAATATCGGGGCCTCGACACGCCGGGCGGCGGCTATCCGGGAACCTTCCTGGATGTCCGATCCGGCCTGGACCTTTTGGCGGCCCAGGCGGAGGCGCGCCATCTCGACACGCGCCGTCTGGTCGTCGTCGGGCACTCGGCCGGCGCGATACTCGGGCTGTGGGCGGCCGGACGCGAAAAACTGCCCCGATCGAGCCCGCTCTACGAGGCCCATCCCCTGCCGATCCGCAAGGTTGTCGCCCTGGGCGGGGCCGGCGATTTGCGGGCCATCGCGTCGACGGTGCTGAAGCAGAGCTGCGGCGTCGACGTGAGGCAGATCACCGGTTCGCCCACCGAGGCCCGGCCAGACGTCTATGCCGACACCAACGCCTTCGATCTGACGCCCAATGGCAGCGAGACCGTGTTCATCAACGGCGACCACGACGAGATCGTGACGCCCAAGGAGTCCGCCGACTACGCGGCGCGGGTGCGGGGGCGCGGCGACGCCGCCGAGACGCTCCTGCTGCCTGGCTCCAGCCACTTCGACGAAGTCGCCGTCACTTCGCCATCGTGGCGCCTGGTCGAGCGGGCGATCCTGAAGGCGTTGGGGATGCGCTAGCGGCCCCGCCGTTTCGGCGAAGGGCCCCCTCCGTAGTCCTGTCACCGAATTCCCGGCCGACTTGTCCAAGGATGGGCGCGCCGCTTTCATGTCGTGTGCGATTCGCGAACTGAACGGGATAGCGAGCCTTGCCGAGCGCCCGATCCGCTATCCGATCCATGGCGCGCGTCGTCGGCTGCCTCGGTCTGGCCATGCCGCTGCTGGCCGGCCCGGCCCATTCGGCCATCCTGGATCAGGCCTGGGCCGGCGGCTTCGCCCACTCCATCAACTATCTCGGCGACAACAAGGAGAGCGGCACCGCCGACGCCCAGCTCGAAATCGACAGCACAGCGCCGGCGTTCCTGCGCCCGATCGGCGGGCCGCGCGTTAACGCGACGCTCTCGCTCAATACGGCCGGCCTCAGCGACTTCGCCTCGCTCGGCCTGACCTGGCGGCGCAAGCTGGTCGGCGCCTGGAGGGCTCGCTGGACGCCGGTCTCGGGCTCAGTAACGGCGTGACCGCGCCTCCGCCCGGACCTCTGGGCGACTACGACCGGAGCCACAGGCTGCTGCTGGGCTCCAAGGTTCTGTTTCGGGCGGCAGCTGGCGTCGACTGGCGGATCGACTCCAGATGGTCGATCGGCGCGGAGTTCGTCCACCTCTCCAACGGCCACATCTTCGATCACGAGCACAATGAGGGGATCAACGACGCCGGGATTCGCCTGGGCTTCCGATTTCGCTAGCGTCCGTTCAGGGCGCCCCGAGCGCCCGGGAGTAGACCTCGGCGTCCACGTTGCCGCCGGAAGCCACGACAAGCGCGGTGCGGCCGTCGAGTTGTGCGTTGCCGGACAACACCGCCGCCAGAGCCACCGCCCCGCCGGGCTCCAATACGATCTTCAGATGCCGGAAGGCGAAGGCCATGGCGTCCAGGGCTTCGGCGTCGGTGACCGCATAGCCGCCCACCAGTCGCGGTTGGTTGATGGCGAAGGTCAGCTCGCCGGGCTGAGGGGCCAATAGCGCGTCGCAGAGGCTCGGCCCTGCCGACTTCAGGGCGATGCGCCGGCCGGCCTCCAGGCTCAGGCGGTGATCGTCATAGCCGGCCGGCTCGGCGGTATAGAGGCGGGTCTGGGGCGACAG
>DATCFQ010000324.1:0-2340 GCA_036509495.1 Caulobacteraceae bacterium | reverse complement strand
CGAGCGGATGGCCGACAAGGTGCTGCTGATCATGGCCCGTCGCGGCGAGCGCTGGATCGCCGGGGCGTTGAATCTGATCGGCGCCGACTGCCTCTATGGCCGCAACTGGGGTTGCGTCGAGGACGTGCCCTTCCTGCATTTCGAGCTCTGCTATTACCAGGCGATCGAGCACGCCATCCGCCTTGGCCTGGCCCGCGTCGAGGCCGGCGCGCAAGGCCAGCACAAGATCGCCCGCGGCTACCTGCCCTCCCCGGTCTACTCCTGCCACTGGATCGCCGATCCCGGCCTGCGCACGCCCGTCGCCCGCTTCCTGGAACAGGAGCGTGAAGCCGTCGAGGGCGAGATGGAATGGCTGGAAGAGGCCTATTCCCCGTTCAAGGCGCAATGACCATGCCCTGGCCGCCCGACGTCACCCTTGAAGGCGAACACGCCGCCCTCGTTCCCCTGACGCCTGACCACGCCCCGGCGCTGGCCGAGGCGGTCAAGGATGGCGAGCTGTGGAGGCTCTGGTACACCACCGTGCCGGCGCCGGAAGAGATGGCCGCGACGATCGCCGAGCGGCTGGCGTGGCGGGCTCAAGGCGGCTGGTCGCCCTTTGCCGTCATCGAGCGCGCCACCGGAGAGCTGGTCGGCATGACCAACTATATGCGCATCGATCCCAAGGCCCCGCGGGTGGAGATCGGCGGCACCTGGTATCGCCGCCGGGTGCAGCGCACGCCGCTGAACACCGAGTGCAAGCTGATGCTGCTCACCCATGCCTTCGAGACGCTGAACTGCACTTCGGTCGAGTTCCGCACCCACGTGCTCAACCACCAGAGCCGCCGCGCCATCGAGCGGCTGGGCGCCAAGCTCGACGGCATCCTGCGTAACGAGACCCGCACTCGAGACGGAAACCTACGCGACACCTGCTGCTATTCGATCATCGAGGGCGAATGGCCGACGGTGCGCACGCACCTGAAGCACCAGTTGGAGAAGGCGCGCTGATGGCCGACTTCGATCTCGACGCCTATTTCGCCCGCATCGGCTATGGCGGCCCGGCGACGCCCACCCTGGACACGCTCACGGCGATCCAGGCGCTGCAGGTGGCGTCCATCCCGTTCGAGAACCTCAACCCACTGCTCGGCCTGCCGGTCAAACTCGACCTGGAGAGCCTGCAGGCCAAGCTCGTTGGCCGCCGGCGCGGCGGCTACTGTTTCGAGCTGAACGGCCTGTTCAAGGCGGCGCTGGAGGCGATCGGCTTTCGGGTCACCGGCCTGGCCGCTCGCGTGCGCTGGATGTCGCCACCCGATGCGCCGCTCAGCGGTCGCAGCCACATGCTGATGCAGGTGGACCTGGCCGATGGGCCCTGGCTCGCCGACGCGGGCTTCGGCGCCCACCTGCTGGACTCGCCGCTGAAGCTGCGGGCCGGTTCGGACCAGTCGACGCCCTGGGCGAACTATCGCCTCACCGAGGCCGACGGCGCCTTCACCCTGGCCGCTCGCGTGGCCGACGTCTGGCGCGCGACCTACATCTTCTGCCTCGAGCCGCAACTGACCGCCGACTACGAGACCTACAGCTGGTTCACCGCCACCCACCCGCAGTCGCTGTTCGTCAGCACCCTGATCGCCGAACGGCTGACCGAGACGACGCGCTACAACCTGGTCAATACGAGGCTGACCGAACGCGGCAGGGATGGAAGCGCGGTCGAACGGACGCTGACGACCGCCGCCGAGCTGGGCGAGGTGCTGGAAGCGGTGTTCAACATCGAACCGCCGGAGCCAGTCGAGGCGGTGTTCGCGAAGCTGGCGGCCAATTAACGCGCCCTCTCCCCCCTGCAACCCTTCATCCGACCCCTTCGGGGCTACCTTCTCCCGCAGGGTCCAGGTGATGCACACGTCTCGAAAACTAATGTTTTATCATACACTTACGGGTACATCGATGGCGACCCATTCGGCCACGGTCTTGCCGGTGTCGCGCTCCAGGCCGGCGCGGATGGTGGAGAACCACTTGCGCTGGCGGTCGGTCAGACTGGCTTCGGGCATGGTCGCCCCCGCGCGGGTTTGTTAGACCATGGCCGACGCAGCAAAGGGTCGGCAAGCCATGAGCCTCGACGGCGCTTACGACGACGCCAACATTTTCGCCAAGATCCTGCGCGGCGAGGCGCCCGCGGCCAAGGTGTTCGAGGACGACCAGGTCTTCGCCTTCATGGACGTCTTTCCGCAAAGCCGCGGTCACGTCCTGGTCATCTCCAAGGAGAGCAAGGCGCGAAACTTGCTCGAAGTCGAGCCCGAGGCGCTGGAGCACCTGATCCTGGGCGTCCAGCGCGTCGCCAGGGCCGTGCGGGCGGCCTTGCAGCCCGAT
>DATCFQ010000323.1:0-5563 GCA_036509495.1 Caulobacteraceae bacterium | reverse complement strand
TGGCGACGCCGTCGGCCGCGGCGTGGGCGCCTCCGCAGGCCAGGAGTTCTCCGTTCTCGTAAAGACCGAGGAATGGCCGCTCGAGCATCCAGGTCGAGAACACGGTCGCGGGATAGTGGGCGGCGAAAAAGGCGGAAACCGTCTCCAGGTCCCCCATCCCCAGCCGGCGGCAGCGCGGGTCGGGCGTAAGCACCGGACGACCCTCCTTGCGGTAGAAGCGAATTCCTTGTCGGGCTGTGAGCCTCGGCCCCAGCGTCACTGCGACGCGGTCGGCGACCTGGGCCGTGAGATGGAGTTCGGCCGGTCCGTCCATGTCGGCAAGCGCCAGTTCTTCGTCTGGCGCCATGTCGCCGATCAAGGTGCGCGCCTCCAGGGTGTCGAAGACGATCGCCAGCGCGACGCCCCGGCCATCTCGCCCGATGCGAGCGAGCCGATTGGTCGCACCTCGCCTCGCCGCCGCGAGCCCATCGGCCAGATAGACCCGGAAGGTCGGATGATCGCCGACGAGCGCGGCGACCAGCGCCAACTCGTCCTGTCCAAGCGCCTGCAGTGGCGTCATGGCGTGCGGCTCCGCTTCTTCCGAGACGGCGAAGGGACGCCAAGACCCCGCGCGACGTCAACGGCCCCCGTTGGAACCGCGAAACTGTATCGATCGGGGCTAGGCGGAGGACGCCGAGAGGGGCCAGATGCGGACGCCGCATGGACGAATAGAGGGAGACTCCATGGATATCGAAACTCGCGCCGAGCTTCTGACGCTGCGCGCCCTGTTGCTGCTGACCCTGGGCGAACTGGCCAATCTGCGGCCGGACTCCGACCGTTTCCTGGGCGAGACGCGGCGCGAGCTGATCCGGGCCCTGGGCTCGGTGCGCATCGAGCCTGTATCGCAGCAGCCGGCGCTGCGGGCCAGGGCGGTGGCCTTCGCCGAGGACTGGTTCACCCACATCCACTTCAAGGACGACGACACCCCGCCGCCGCTGGGACACTGACGGGGGCAATACGCAGCCCCCTGCGGCTCAGAGGCTGGCGTAGAGGGCGTCGATCAGCCGGCGCGCCCTCGGGCCGTTGTCGCCGACCGAATGCATCTTGTTGCAGGCGTAGGAGAAGGCGATCCGGCCGTCCGGGTCGCAGAAGCCGATCGAGCCGCCGATGCCGTGATGTCCGAACGCGCGCGGATTGGGGCCCATATAGACCGCCTCAGGGGTGTTCAGCAGCACGCCCAGCGCCTGGTGATAGGGGCGATCCTGCAGCTGTTCGATCTGGTTGTGCTGCTCGGTGATCATCCGCTCGATGGAGTCCTTGGACATCAGCTTCACGCCGTCGATCTCGCCGCCCACCGACAGGGCCGAATAGATCCGCGCCACGCCGCGGGCGTTGCCGTGGCCGTTGCCGGAAGCGATCTCGGCCTCGCGCCAGATGTCGGAGTTGAGCGTGTCGATCCACGGCTCGTCGGGGTTCTGCTTGAAGGCCAGCGAGCGCAGGGTCTCGGGCTCGGCGGAATCCTTGGCCGCGAACAGCCTGGCGCCCATGTTCGGGATCACCTCGGCGCAGCGCGCCTGGTCGGCCGGCGACATGCCGCCGATGTGGTAGTCCGCGTGCAACGGGCCGGCGACCTCGCCCTTCAGGAACGGCCCGATGGTCTTGCCGGTGACCCGGCGCATGATCTCGCCCAGCAGATAGCCCTGGTTATGCACGTGATAGGCGGCCTTGGTTCCGGGCTCCCACAGGGGCTCCTGGTCCTCCAGCGCCTTCACATAGGCCTCGCGGTCGAACATGGCGCCGGGCCACAGCCGGTTGTTGGTCAAGACCGGTATCGCGGCGGTATGGTCCAGGATGTGGCGGACCAGGATGCCTTCCTTGCCGTTCCTGGCGAACTCCGGCCAGTAGCGGGCCACCGGCGCGTCGAGATCGACCAGGCCGCGGTCCAGCAGCATGTTGAAACAGACGGCGGTGATCCCCTTGGCCACCGACATCATGCAGACGATGGTGTCGCGTCCCCACGGCCGCGCGCGGGCCTGGTCGGCGAAGCCGCCCCAGATGTCGACCACCGGCTTGCCGTCCAGGGTGACGGCGACGCTGGAGCCGAGTTCGTCCTCCACCCGATAGTTCTCGACGAAGGCCTGGGCGACGGCCTCGAACCTCGGATCGTGGCTCCCCGAGAAGGGATAGTCCTGCCCGTCACGGGCCAGGCTCCGGTTCAGCTCCACGGCGATCCTCCAGTTCTTGTCTGGCGCAAAGCGCTAGGCGCCGCGACCTCGCCGGTCAAGGTCAGCGGCCCGGCCCCGCGGCCAGGGCCGGCCAAGCCGGCATGGGGATGCGACCGACGAGCTTCTCGCGGCCACGGCCTTCGGGCTTGAACACCAGCGCCTCGCCGTCTCCCAGGTCCGCGGCGTCCTGTCCGAAAGCGGCGGCGATGTTCGGCTGATGGGTGATCAGGAAAGCATCGGTCCCCTGCCGTGGCTGGGTAGCCGCCCTGATTTTCAGCCACGCGGACTGCTCGCCGGTGGCTGACGACATGCTTTGACCGTGGTCGCCGAGCTCGGGCGCGGCCATTGGCGATGGCAGTCCGGCCAGTCGGGCGGTCTCGAGGGCGCGGTAAGTGGGACTGGACCAGACCCGGCCGACGCGGATGTGAAGCCTGCGGATCGCGACCCCCATGGCGGCGGCCGCCGCCTTGCCTTTGGCGTCGAGCTGGCGCTCACGGTCGAGATTGCCGGGATCGGCTTCAGCCGCGCTCGGCGCCGTCGCGGGCGAAGAGGCGTGGCGCATCACCAGGACATAGCCGCCATGCTGGAGCGCCCGGGCGAGAGCGGCGCCTGCCAGATCGGCCGCGTGGGCCGAGGCGCAGGCGGCCAATGCGAGCAGGACCAGGCCACCGGTGAGGCGTGGGGTCGTGATCATCACGCGTAGTCGAACAAGCACATGAAGCCGAAATCCATGTGCAACTGCTGATGGCAGTGGAACAGGGTGCGGCCCGGATCGTCGGCGGTGAAGTCGACCTCGAGCTTCTGGTAGCCGCCCAGCATGACCACGTCCTTCAACACGCCCGCGGTCGGTCTGCCGTGGACGTGGGTCAACTCGAAACTGTGTCGGTGCAGGTGGATCGGATGAATGTCGTCCGAGGCGTTGGCCATGCGGATGCGGTAACGGCGTCCCTGACTGATCCTGAACATCGGCGCCATGTGGACGTCATCGAACGCCTCGCCGTTGATGGTCCAGCGGTTGAAGCCGTGCAGGGCCGCATTGTCCTTGACGAACGTCATGTCGAAGACCTGGTCGGGGGGCTCGGCCAAGCCCGCCGGCTGGCCGAAACGGGTATAGTCCCATTTGGCGGCGGGTGGTTTCGCCCACTGTGCCGGGCCCTTGGCCCCCGCGTACTCGACCACGATCCCCATGCCGTTGCCCCGGTCGTCGTCGGACGTGTCGCCCAGGATCCAGATGCCCGGATGGTTCATCTCGACGATAGCGGAAACGCGCTCGGCGGCGCCGAGCCAGAGCACCGGGACGTCAACGGGCGTCGGGACCGGGTTGCCGTCCATCGCCACCACCTGGAAGACGTGGCCGGGCAGGGCAAGGCTGCGGATCTCGCCTGCGCTGCCATTCACCACGTGCAGCAGCACCCGCTCGCCCTGCTTCACCCGGATCGGATCGCCGTGGCCCAGGATGCGGCCGTTGATGGCGAAGTGCTTGTAGCCGACCTCGTACCCATGCGGCGCGCCATGGGCGAGCGAGGCCATCATGGCGCCTTCCCCCTGGGCCTTGAGCGCCCGGTCCTCCTCGCCAGCCAGGAAGTCCATGGTCATGTCGCCGCCCTGGCTCAGGCTGGGCTCGAACTCTTTCAGCGTCAGAAACACCTCGCGGTCGTAGCGCCCGGGCTCACGGCGCGGCTCGATGTAGACCGGGCCGACCTGGCCGCTGTAGAGCCCCGCCGTCAGGTCCGATCCGGCCATTCGGTGGGTGTGATACATGCGCAGCCCCGCAGCCCCGGGTCTGAAAGTGATCCGCCGCGAACCCTGCGCCGGGACGAATGGCGTGCCCTCCTCGGCCGAGCCATCGACGTCGACCGGAACCTTCTGGCCATGCCAGTGCACCTGCTCGGGGCGGGCGGTGTCGTTGATGATGTCGACCGTGACCGGCCGGCCCTCGGTCAGGCGGATCGGCGGCCCGGGCACCTGTCCATTGTAGGCGGTCGTCGTGACCTCGACCCCGGGGGCCAGCTCGATCTTCGTGTCGGCGATGCGGATGGTGTGGTCGGCCTTGGCTGGCGGCGGGGCGGGGCGGCTGCAGGCCGTCAGGGCGGCGGCCGAACTCAGCTCCAACAGGCGTCGGCGATCTAGCGGCATCTCGGCCTCCTCTGGCGCGGGACGACCGCAAGGACAAAGCCGGGGCCATGTCTGCCCTCCGCTCCAGACGAACCCGCCGCGCGATTCAATCACGCTGTGCTGGCCGGCGAAAGCGCCGCCGCCTTGCAAGTTCGGTCAGGGCGCCCGGCTTGACAGTTCAACCGCCAGATCCAGCCGTGCGTCGGCGGGATCGGTCAGCACCGCCGAGCCGAACGGCGCAGCCCAGGTCATGCGCACACGGTCGAGGTTGCCGATGGTGCTCCGCATCTTGTCGCGGACGATGGCCCGTGGTGGCCCGTACGCCGCCTTGAGCTGGGCCGTGACCTGGTCGAAGGCGTCGCGTGAAGCGCGATAGCGGATCTCGGAAAGCCGCCCCGCCAAGAAGACGTAGCGGACCTGCACCGGCTTGCGTTTGGCCGCCGGGCGGACCCCCTGCAGCAGCACATAGCGGCCCAGGCGGCTGACGTATCCGCAGACCACCGCTCCGGCTTTTCGCTCGGCAAGCGTAGGCTTGAGCGCCATCGTCTGGCCAAGGCCGAGGTCGTTCGAGCAGGCGGCCTGAACGTGCGGGCGGGGGCCGTCCGGGAAAGGGGCCGCGCGCCAGTCCTGCAGGCTCATCCCGAGCGTCGCTCCGGCGAAGGGGGCGACCGCTCGGCCCGGAGCGGCGTCGACGGTCCCGGCGGCGAGCAGCGCCAGGGCGCCGACGGCGATTGCTGTCCTGAAATCCATGGCTCGTCTCCGGCTCAGCCGTTGGCCTTGGCGATCTTCAACGGCACGAACAGATGTCGGCCATTGTGAGCCACCATCAGCAGCACCTCGTCGCGCCCCTCGTGCCGGGCCTGGGCGACCGCCGCGGCGACGTCGCTGGGGTTGGCGGTGGGGCGAGCACCGGCTCGAAGGATCACGTCTCCCCGCCGGAGCCCTTTCTCGGCGGCTTCGGAGTCGCCGCCCACGCCGTTGACCGTCACTCCGCCGTGCGGATTGGGGGCCAGGCGCATGCCGAGGACATTGCCGGCGTCGGCGGAGTCGTCGGGGCCGCCGTATGGCCGCTCGGGGTTGGAGGCCAGGACAGCCTCCGAGGGGCGAAGGCCGGAATGCACCTCGACCTGGAGGGTCCGACCGTCGCGCAGGACCTGCATCCTCGCCACCTGTCCGGGGTGCACCATGGCCACCTGGCGGGTCAGGTCATCGGCGGAATCGATCGGCTTGCCATCGATGCCGAG
>DATCFQ010000322.1:0-2690 GCA_036509495.1 Caulobacteraceae bacterium | reverse complement strand
CGGCGCGATCCCGGGATCGTCCAGGGCCCGCTCGACGTGCTGGCGCCAGCTGCCGTCCTTCAGCGAGGCGCGGCCGGGCTCGACCCCGCAGACGATCAGCCGGTCGCGCGCGCGGGTCAGGGCCACATAGAGCAGTCTGAGGCTTTCCCCATCGGCGGCGTCCACGCGGGCCTGGCGCGCGGCGGCCGAGGCCTCGCAGTCGTCGCCCTTGCGCGCGCACCAGAGGAAGCCGCCGGCCAGGGTCCGCAGCAGCGGGCCGCCCAGGGCCGAGGCGCGCGTCGCCGTGTCCGGCAGGATCACCACCGGCGCCTCCAGCCCCTTGGCGCCGTGCACGGTCATCACCCGCACCTCGCCCTTGCCGTCCTCCTGCTCGCGCTTCACCTCGACGACGGTCGAGGCCATGTCGGCCACGAAGCTCTCCAGCGCCCGCACGCCCCGGCGCTCGGCCTTCAGCGCCTCGGCCAGGACGGCGTCCAGCGCCTGCTCGGCCTCGCGGCCCAGGCGGGTGAGGATGCGGGCGCGCATCGAGCGGCCGCGCTCGTCGGTGCGGCCCAGCAGCCGGGCATAGAAGTCGAACGGCCGGCGGCTGCGCGCCTCACCGCGGGCGACGCGCAGGAAGTCGCGCGCGGTCCGCCATTCGGGACGCTCCTCGGCCCGCTCCAGCAGCCGCGACCACAGGGTGCGCGGCCGGCCGTGGGCCAGGGCGTAGAGGCTGTCCTCGTCCAGGTCGCAGAACGGACTGCGCAGCAGGGCCGCGAGGGTCAGGTCGTCGCCCGCGAACAGGCAGAAGCGGCCGAGCGCGATCAGGTCCTGGAAGACGATGTGGTCCGACAGGGTCATGCGGTCCGCGCCGCCGACCGGGACGCCTTCGCGCTTCAGGGCCCTGATGATCTCGTGGAACAGGGCGTTGCGCCTGCGCACCAGGATCAGCACGTCGCCATAGCCCATGGGCCGCGCGGTCTCGCTCCGGTCGAAAACCGCCTCGCCGCCTGTGGCCATGGCCTTGATCTCGCGGGCGATGCGGCGGGCGAGCTTCTTGTTGGCGCTCTCGGGCGGCTCGGTGTCGACCGGCGCCCAGGGATCGGTCTCGGGCGCTTCGTCGCCCTGCTCCAGCGGCCAGACGTCGATGATCCCATGGCCGGGCGGCCGCACGGCCTCATGGCGGATCGGCTGGCTCGACCGGTCGGGCCGCAGGGCCGCCAGCGCCGGCTCGGGGCGGAACACCGCATCGACGAAGGCCAGCACCTCCGGCGCCGAGCGGTAGCTGCGGATCAGCGCCGGCGTTTCGAACCGGCCGCCGCCGCCGCGCACCAGGGACTCGTGCTCTCCCTGCTCGGCCAGGAACCGCCGGGGGTCGGCGCCCTGGAAGGAATAGATCGACTGCTTCTCGTCGCCGACGGCGAAGACGGTGCGGTCCTCCCGGCGGGAGCCCGCCCCGGAGAAGAATTCGCCGGTCAGGGCGCGGACGATGTCCCACTGCTCGGGCGAGGTGTCCTGCGCCTCGTCGACCAGCACATGGTCGATGCCGCCATCGAGCTTGTAGAGCACCCAGGCCGCATCGGCGCGCCAGGTCAGCAGCTCGCGGGTGCGCTCGATCAGGTCGGCGAAGTCGAGGCCGCCCTGGGTCTGTTTGGCCGCCTCGTAGAGCGAGACATAGGCTGCGGCCAGGCCCAGCACGGCGACGCTGTCCTCGGCCACCCGCGCGGCCTTGATCCGGTCGCAGGCCTCGCCGAGCCGCCGCTGCAGGTCGGCCAGCCAGTCCCTGGTCGCGGCGCCCAGGCCGTTGGTTCCCAGCCGGGCCTTGGGCTTGCCTGCCTGGGTGCAAAACGTTCTCCAGAGATCGTCGAAACCGGCGTTCCCTGCCGCGTGGTCGCGGGCCACGGCCAGGATTTCCTGGCCGAGCTTGATGTCGGTGGCGGCGCCGGTGGCCACGAGGGCCCGGCCCGCCGCGGTCAGGTCGCCCCAGTCGGTGAAGCCCAGCGCCTCGGCTTCCAGGGCCGTGGCGGGAGAGGCTTGCTCGAAGCCGCAGGCCCGCCAGACGTCCTCGGCCATGGCCGCGTCGTTGGCGAACGCGCCGAAATAGGCGGCCAGCGCCGGCCGGCGCGCCTCGAAGGCGGCGAACATGTCCTCGAACGAGCGGTAGTCGAGCGCCACGGCGAAGGCGGCATAGGCCCGGCCGAGCGGCCCGGCCGCATCGGCCTGGGCGATGAGCGCCAGGGTCCGCCGCGCCTCGGCGGAAACCTCGCGGGCGGCCTGGTCTTCCAGCACCTGGAAGCCTGGCGAGACGCCGGCCTCCAGCGGAAAACGGTGCAGCAGCTTCTCGCAGAAGGCGTGGATGGTCTGGATCTTCAGCCCACCCGGGGTCTCCAGGGCCAGAGCGAACAGCCGCCGCGCGCCGGCCAGGTCGGAGGCCTGCTCGCCGATCGCGGCCAGCTCCCTGGCCAACAGCGCGTCGTCCATCACCGCCCAGCCGCCCAGGGTCTCGAACAACCGGCGCTGCATCTCCGCGGCCGCCGCCTTGGTGTAGGTGACGCAGAGGATGGTTTCGGGCTTGGAGCCACGCAGCAGCAACCGCGCCACCCGGTCGACCAGGGTGCGGGTCTTGCCCGATCCGGCATTGGCGGTGACGAAGGCGGAAGCCTCTGGATCGGAGGCGACGATCTGCGGATCGAGAGCGCTCATAGGCTTCC
>DATCFQ010000321.1:0-9242 GCA_036509495.1 Caulobacteraceae bacterium | reverse complement strand
GAGCCGGGCGGGGCCTGATCGGCCCTGGCGGCCGCGGTCACGATCAAGCTCAATGCAACGACAGCCGGGAGCCATGAGGCTTGGCTGCGAGTTAGCCTTGCCGCAAGCCTCGAGCGGCGCGAGAACCCCGTCATGACCAATCCCATTGCCGCCCCCCTGACCCCGAACGTCATCGTCGATGATATCGCCTCGGTGGTGAAGCTGGAATCGACGCCGGACGGTGTCGCCACCGTCACCATCAACCGGCCGCAGAGGCGCAACGCCCTGGACGCCTTGACCATCGAGGGCCTGACCGAGGCCTTCGAGACCCTGCACGGCGCCGACCATGTGCGGCTGGTGTTCCTGCGGGGCGCCGGTTCGGCCTTCTGCTCGGGCGGCGATTTCGCCTGGACGACACAGGCGCTTGAGCTGGCCGAGGACGACAACCGCGCCGACGCCATGACCCTGGCGCACATGTTCAAGCGCCTGCACGACATCCCGGCGGTGACCGTCGCCCTGGTGCACGGGCCGGCGTTCGGCGGCGGCGCGGGACTGGTCGCAGCCTGCGACTACGCGGTGGCGACGCGCGGCGCCCGCTTCGCCTTTTCGGAGGTGAAGGTCGGCCTGACGCCGTCGGTGATCGCGCCCTATGTCGTGGACGCCATCGGCCCCAGGGCCGCGCGGGCGCTGTTCGTGACCGGCCGCGGCTTCGATGCGGAAGAGGCCTTGAGGATAGGACTGGTGCAGGAGATCGCAGCCGACGCCGATGCGCTGGAGACCATAGCTGGCCGCCTGGTCCAGGAGGTCATGGCGGCCGGGCCCGAGGCGGTGGTCGAGGCGCGGCGGCTGGTGGCCGAGGTGTGGGGCAAGTCCATCGACCACGGACTGATGGAAGAAACCGCGCGGAGCCTTGCGCATCGCCGGGTCAGCGACGAAGCGCGGGAGGGGATCGCGGCCTTCCAGGCCAAGCGCAAGCCGAGCTGGGCCAAGGATTGATCTCCAGCCTCCTGATCGCGAATCGGGGCGAGATCGCCCGGCGGGTCATCCGCACCGCGCGCCGTCTCGGCATCCGGACCGTCGCCGTCTATTCCGAGGCGGACGCCAGGGCCCCCCATGTCCGCGAGGCGGACGCGGCCGTGTGCATCGGGCCGGCCCCCGCGGCGGAGAGCTATCTGCGCGCCGACGTCATCCTCGCCGCCGCCAAGGCCGAAGGGGCCGAGGCGATCCATCCGGGCTATGGATTCCTCGCGGAGAGCGCCGCCTTCGCCGAGGCGGTCAGGGCCGCGGGCCTGGTCTGGGTCGGGCCGCCGCCGGCCGCGATCCGGGCCATGGGCCTGAAGGACGCCTCCAAGAGGCTGATGGCCGAGGCGGGCGTGCCGGTGACGCCGGGGTATCTGGGAGAGGACCAGTCCGAGGCCACGCTGAAGTCCGAGGCGGACCGGATCGGCTATCCGGTGCTGATCAAGGCCGTGGCCGGGGGCGGCGGCAAGGGCATGCGCAAGGTCGAGGCGGCGACCGAATTCGATGCGGCGCTGAAGAGCGCCCGCCGCGAGGCCAAGGCGGCCTTCGGCGACGACCGGGTGCTGCTGGAGACCTATGTCAGCCGGCCGCGGCACATCGAGGTGCAGGTGTTCGGCGACGCCTCGGGCCAGGTGGTGCACCTCTATGAGCGCGACTGTTCGCTGCAGCGCCGCCACCAGAAGGTGATCGAGGAAGCTCCCGCGCCGGACATGGACCCGGAGGTCCGCGCAGCGGTCTGCGGCGCAGCGGTCAGGGCGGCCCAGGCGGTGAGCTATGTCGGCGCCGGCACGGTCGAGTTCATCGCCGACGCCTCCGACGGCCTCAGGGCAGACCGCATCTGGTTCATGGAGATGAACACCCGCCTGCAGGTCGAGCACCCGGTGACCGAGGCGGTGACCGGCGTCGATCTGGTGGAATGGCAGCTCCGCGTCGCCTCCGGCGAACCCTTGCCGCTCGGCCAGCAGCAAATCCGCATCGACGGCCACGCCATCGAGGCCCGGCTCTATGCCGAGAACCCGGCCACGGGATTCCTGCCCTCGACCGGGCCGCTGACCATCTTCCGCCTGCCTGAGGCGGGGGTGCGGATCGATGGCGGAGTGCAGGAGGGCGGGGAGATCACCCCTTTCTATGACCCGATGATCGCCAAGCTGATCGCCCATGCCCCCAGTCGCGCGGTGGCCGCCGGAGTCCTGGCGCAGGCCTGCGCCGCCGTGGAGGTCTGGCCGGTGAAGACCAACGCCGGCTTCCTGGCGCGGTGCCTGGAACATCCCGACTTCGCCCGGGGCGCGGTGGACACCGCGTTCATCGAGACAAGGCTGGACGCCCTGGTCCCGCCGGCCGAGCCCTCGCCGGCGGTGCTGGCCGCTGCCGCCGCCGCCACTCTGGCTGCGGCCAGGGCAGGCGAGCCGTCGCCCTGGACTGCGCTCACCGGCTTTCGCCTGAGCGGGGCGGCTTGCCGTCGCGTGACCTTGCAGCGCGATGGCGTCGCCATCGCCGTGGAGGCGGACGAGGCTCGGCCGGACCTGCCGACGGCGCGGGCGGGCGCGATGCTGTTGGTCTTCGATCACGGCCTGGCCTTCGCCTTCGGCGGCTCGGCTGGCGGCGCCGGCGAGGATACAGGCTCTGGCGACGGGGTGGTGCGCTCGCCGATGCCAGGGCGGATCGTCGCCGTCCAGGCCGCGGCCGGTCAGGCGGTGAGCCGCGGCCAGCCGCTGGTCACGCTGGAGGCCATGAAGATGGAGCACTTGCTCGTTGCGCCGTTCGACGCGGTGGTCGCCGAGGTGAACGCCGAGGCCGGCGCCCAGGTCTCGGAGGGTGCGATCCTTGTGCGTCTGGACAAGCAAGGCTGACCCGGCTCACTGAGAAGCCATGGCGCTGCATCTGATCAAGCTCTGCGTGGGCTGCGACACGGTCGAGGAATTGCTCGACTGGCGCCGCGGCGAAGGCGAGCGGCTGGCGTGGGTCATGCGCACCCGCCAGACCCCCAAGCGGGCGGCCGAGCTGATCGAGGGCGGGTCGCTGTTTCGCGTGTTCAAGGGCTTCATCCTCTGCCGCCAGCGGATCCTGGCGGTCGACACGGTCGGTGCGGGGGTCGCCGCCCGCTGCGAGGTGACTCTGGAACCGGAGCTGGTGCGCATCCAGCCGACGCCCCGGCGCGCCTTCCAGGGCTGGCGCTATCTGGACGGCCACGAGGCGCCGGGCGACCTGATCGGCTTCAACGAAGACGCCGCCCCGCCGGAACTGGCCAAACGGCTCCGGGAAATCGGAGCCTGGTGAAGCCGGTCGCCGCGACCCTCCCTGGAGCCGGTCTCGCCGTACTGCTACGCTCCCGCTCCGAACTGATCGCCCGGAGCGCCGACGATGGGGTGGAGATCGATCCGAAACGACTTGATCGCGGCGGCGGCGACAGCAGGACTGACGGCGTTCGTCGCAGCGCCAGGCGCGCAGGCGCAGCCGACGCCGTCCTCGACATCGCTCTGCAATCTTCCCGCCTATCGCAATACGGCGGCCTACCAGAGATACTGCGTGGGATCGGCGCCGACCTATCCCACCTACGTCGATCCCCACACCCAGCGGGTGCAGCGCTACCAGGCGGTGCTGTCGCAGGTGCGAGACCTCATCGGCGATCTGCAGGCCAACGCGGCGAGCGACGAGGAACTGAGCATGCTCGCCGGCGATCTCGACCGGCGGCTGTTCGACGCGGCGGCGACGGCGCGGCTGCATCAGGCCAACGACCAGGCCCGGCTCGATGTGCTGACGCCCGCGCTGGACGACCTGGAGCGTCTCAACAGCAGCGTCTACCTCGACTACACCGACCGGCTGGCCCCCGCTCTGCAACAGGCCCAATCCGAGGCCGCCCAGGCCGACGGCGAGCTTGCCCAGGCCCGCCGGACCGCGTCCCAGATCGACGTGCTCGCCCGGAAATTCGAGAACGGCGCGCGCGAGCACAAGGCCGATGTCGAACACTGGCTCAACGCGGTCCTCCCCCCGTCGAGGGCTCTCGACGCCTTGCAGCCGCAATATCTGCCGACGCGGCTCGACGGCGAGCCCTCGCGGAGGGACTGGGTCGAGCCGGGGCCGGCCGCAGCCCCGGCGATCCCGGCGATCCCCGATCCACCCGAGGCGCGCGGGACCTTCACCCAGGCCGCAGCGCCGGACCTCGCGGACACCCTGGACGCACGGGTCGAAGCGGCCGAACGACTGGCCCCGGAGGCGCGCGCCGCGTCCAAGGCCGCCCAGGCGACGGCCTCCCAGCTTGGCTACAAGCTCGACCGCTATCGGGAGTATGCCGGGATCGTGGGCCAATACCTCGACAAGGCGAGCACGGCCCGGGACGACATCGACGCCGCTCAGCGGGCGACCGGGCGCAGCCGTTGGGAACGCGACGGCGTGGAGGCCCATATCAGCGCCAGTTCGCGCGCCATGTTCCTCGACGCTGCCGAGCAGTACGCCTGGACCCATTTCAAGACCGATGTGGTCGTGCCCGAACTGAAGCGGATCGTCAGCGCCGCCTATGCTGGCCGGCCGCCCTACGAACTGGACGACGCCTTCGTGGAGGCCGCCTGGGACCGGAAGTCGCTGCACCTGTTCTCCATGGCTGGGATGGGACAGACCCTGGCCTCGGCGCGAGAACTGCTGCGCCGGACCCAGGCATTGCTCGACGGCGGCGAGCAGGCGGCGGTGGAGGCGGCGCCGCTGCTGGGGATGGGATCACCCGGGGAGGCTCGCGCTTACGCCGACACCGTGTTCGACCGCCTCGACAGCCATGCGCTGGATGAGGCCCACGCGGCGCTGAAGGTCGCCAATATGCCCGAGCCCTACAAGCATTTCTGGCTGCAGTACTTCGTGGGCGACTGACGGCGCCTCGCCGGCGCTAGCCTGGCGCGAGGGAGCCAGCGCTTCGGCCGACCGCCATATTGTCGATCAGCCGGGTGCGGCCGATGCGGATGGCGGCGAGCACCCGGGCGGGACCATCGATGGGGCCCCGGCCCAGGCGGCCCAGGTCTTCGGCGCCGCGCGCCTCGACATAGTCGATCCCAGTGATGCCGGCGTCGTTCAGCGCCTTGCGGGCGGTCGCCTCGGCGTCCCGGACCGTGTCGCCGTCGGCGAGGTCATGGGCCATCTGCGACAGGATCACGTTCAGCCGGCCGGCCAGGACCCGCTCGTCGTCCGAGAGGTAGGCGTTGCGCGAGGAGCGGGCGAGGCCGTCCTGCTCGCGCAAGGTGGGGGCGCCGATGATCTCCACCGGCAGGTCGAGGTCCCGGGCCAAACTGCGGATGACCAGCAGCTGCTGGTAGTCCTTCTCGCCGAACACCGCGACGTCGGGCTCGGCCTGGATCAGGAGCTTGGTCACGACCGTGGCGACGCCGGCGAAATGGGCCGGTCGCGCCGCGCCCTCGAGTTCGGCCGAGACGCCGGACACCGTCACGGTGGTCGAGAAGCCTTCCGGATAGATGGCCTCGACCGGGGGGGCATAGAGCAGGTCGCAACCCACCGAGGCGAGCAGCTCCGCGTCGCGGGCCTCGTCTCGGGGATAGGCCGCGAAGTCCTCGCCCGGCGCGAACTGGGCCGGATTGACGAAGATGCTGGCGACCACCCGGCCGGCCGATTGCTTGGCCCGGCGCACCAGCGACAGGTGGCCGTCGTGCAGGGCGCCCATGGTGGGGACCAGGCCCACACGCTCGCCCTCGGCGCGCCAGCCGCGCACGCGGGCGCGCAACTCGGCGACGGCGCGGACGATGGGGAGCTGCAACGGGCTCATCGGGAGCGGGGAGGCTTCAGGAGCATGGCGCCATTTAGAGCGGGTTGGGTGGTCGCGGCGAATCCGATTTGTCTTGACGTCCGCCGTCGGAGGCGGCCCGAAAGCTTGGTCATGCCGCTGTTCCTGCTCGCCCTGCTGTTCCTGGGTTTTGTCATCTGGCGCGGCCGGGAAAGGCCGGTGCTGACGCGCGCTGACTGGCGCACCGGGGCAGGGCTCCTGGCCATCGGCGCCTTCACCGCCGCGGCGGTGCTGGCGGTGCGCGGCGACTGGCCCGTGTCGGCGGCGATGGTGGCCATCGCCTGCGCGCTGCTGCTGGGGGCCCGCAGCCGCCGGATCATCCCTGTCCGCCCGACGGCGCGGCCCGGCCGTCCTGATCGGCTCAGCATGGCCGAAGCGCGCTCCATCCTGGGCGTTGCCGAGGGTGCGACGGTGGAAGAGATCAAGGCCGCCTATGGCCGCCTGATGCAGCGGGCCCATCCAGACCACGGCGGCAGCGACGGCCTCGCCGCGCAGCTGAACGCCGCGCGCGACCGGCTGATGGGACGTTCGCGCTAGGCGCTATGGGCGGGAGCGGCGATGGCGGCCGGTGTGGCCGGTGTGACCGATGTGGCCGTGACGTTCATGACGCCCGGAGACGCCGCCGGCGTTCCCGTGATGACCGCGACCACCATGACGATTGGAGACCTGTTCCGCCTCGACCGTGGCTTCGCAGCGGGCGTGATGGCGGCCGTGGCGCGGCGTGCAGGGGCGCACGTCGGTGGCTTCGGTGAGCCGGGCGCCTTCGCATTTGCGGGAGACTTCGGAGACCCGGATGCGGCGGCCGTGGCGTCCGCGTTCGACGTGAGTGGTGCGCACCTCGCGGCAGGGCTCGGCGGCCCGATGCAACACCGCTGGCCGCGACAGGATCGGATCGGCCACCGGACGCATGACGCCGGACTCGTCGTTGACGATGATCTTCACGCCGGTCTGGTCGCCGTCGCCTTCTTCGGTGGCGGGCCGCAGGATCGGCCCTGTCGGCGCGGGCTCATAGAGGTTCTGGGCGACGGTGATGCGCTCGCCCAGGGAGCGGCGGTGGATGACGTTGAAGCTGGTGTTGATCAGGTCTTCCATGTGCTGGTCGCGCGCCGCCACCGACGAGCCGCCCAGCACCACACCGATGATCCGCTTGCCATCGCGCACGGCCGAGCTGGCCAGGTTGAAGCCCGAGGCGGCGGTGTAACCGGTCTTCAGGCCGTCGACGCCCGGCACGGCTCCCAGCAGGTGATCGTGCCCGGGGATGACCCGGCCGCGGTAGTCGAACGAGCGCAGGCTGAAGTAGGGATAGTACTGCGGGAAGTCGCGCATCAGGGCGCGCGACAGGACGGCGATGTCGTGGGCGGTCGAGATCTGGCGGGTGTCGGGCAGGCCCGAGGCGTTGACGTACTGGGTATTGGTCATGCCCAGCTCCTGGGCGCGCAGCGTCATCAGGGCGGCGAACTTGCCTTCCGAACCGGCGATCTTCTCGGCCATGGCCACCGCCATGTCGTTGGCCGACTTGACCGTCATCGAGCGGATCGCCTCGTCCACCGAGACGCTGTCGCCGGGGCGGAGACCGAGCTTGGAGGGAATGACGCTCTCGGAATGAACGGAGGCATAGACCCGGTCGCTGAGCGACAGCTTGCCCGCCTGCAGCGCCTCGAAGGTGAGATAGAGCGTCATCAGCTTGGTGATCGACGCTGGATAGCGCGGGCTGTCGGCGTTCTTCTCGTAGAGAACCTCGCCGGTGTTGGCGTCCATGACATAGGCCGCGTAGCGCGGTTGGCTGAACAGCAGGTTCACGTAGGGGATCTGGGCGGCGGCGGGCTGGACCAGCACCGCGGAGGCCATGATCACAAGCGTCAGGAACGCGAAAACGCGGCGGGCGAGGGTGACCATGGGGCGTCCGTCCGATGAACACAGCGGCTCACTGAGGACGCCGCCAACTGCAACCTACCATGGCCCAGTGCGCATTACGCCAAAGTTAAAAACGCGTGAGCAGCCTGCGGCATCGGGTCTCCATCGGCGTTGATGAACTTATTGTGCACTGCACAAAAATCCCTTGACGGGAGAGCCTGCAGGCGTCAGATATCGCAGTGCAGCAATTCTGGGCCGATCACTGCTGGCCCACCCCCGCAGGAGACCCTTCCATGGCGACCACCGCCCACAGCGCCAAAGCCGCGGCCGATCAGGCCGCCGACTTCGGCTACGACGCCTTCAAGACCACCGTCGACCGCTCCATGGCGGCCTTCGATGGCATTGCCGTGAATTCGAAGTTGAATCTGGAGGCCCTGGCCGACGCGGTCGGCGCCGCCGCCGAATGCGCTCAGACCCTGAGCGCCCAGGCCGCCGCCTATGGCAAGAAGGCCATGGAAGACCACCTCACCATCTCCAAGCAGCTCGCCACCGCCAAGTCGGTGCAGGAAGCCTTCGACATCCAGACCGGCTACGCCAAGTCGGCCATGGAGGGCTACCTCTCGGAGCTGACCCGTTGGTCGGACAGCGTGACCGCCTCGATGCAGCGTTCGATGAAGCCGATCAACGAGCGCGTCGCCGCCGCCGCCGAGCAATATTCCGTCCGGTAAAACCGATCCCCATTTGCATGGATCGCGCGGGCCCGGAACGGTGACGTTCCGGGCCCGTTTTGCGTCTGGCCTGAGCGTGGCTGAACGGTGTGCCCGGCATGTGTCCATCCGGCGTTCATGTGGCGTGGCGTAGAAGTTCGGCCTTCCATAACGGGAGTGTTTACATATCTAATCAGAGTCGGAGGGCGGGGCGCTCCGCCTTTCGGAGAGTCTAGGAACGATGGCCGTTCGTAAGGCAGGGGACGAGAATAACGGCGTCGGCTCGGCTGCGGTCACGCAGGTCAAGCCGAAGACCCAGAAGCCGTCCCTGTATCGCGTGCTGCTGCTGAACGACGACTACACGCCGATGGAGTTCGTCGTGTACGTGCTGGAGCGGTTCTTCAACAAGTCGCGGGAGGAAGCGACGAGGATCATGCTTCATGTGCACCAACACGGCGTCGGCGTCTGTGGCGTTTTCACCTACGAGGTAGCCGAGACCAAGGTGACTCAGGTGATCGACACGGCGCGCCGGCATCAGCACCCGCTCCAGTGCACCATGGAAAAAGATTGAGAGATCTCAGTGCCATCATTCTCGCGTAATCTCGAGGAGACCCTCCACCGCGCGGTGGCCTACGCCAACCAGCGACGGCACGAGTACGCCACGCTCGAGCACCTCCTCTTGTCCCTCATCGACGACCAGGAAGCCGCCGGCGTGATGCGCGCCTGCGACGTCGAGCTGCCGACGCTGAAGAAGAACCTGATCAACTATCTGGACACCGAGCTGAAGTCTCTGGTGGTGGAGAACGGCGAGGAGGCCAAGCCGACGGCCGGCTTCCAGCGCGCCATCCAGCGGGCGGTGATACACGTCCAGTCTTCGGGCCGCGAGGAGGTGACCGGCGCCA
>DATCFQ010000320.1:0-4616 GCA_036509495.1 Caulobacteraceae bacterium | reverse complement strand
CCCGCCTCCTCGACCTGGCGGATCTGCTCGATGGTCGCCTTGGCGTCAGAGGTCAGGGTGTTGGTCATGGTCTGCACCGCGATCGGCGCGTCACCGCCAATCTCCACGGACCCAACCCGGATCTTCCGGCTCACCCGACGCTCAATCATCCGCCACGGGCGAACGTGTGCCAGATCTGCGCCCCCGACTGAATTCGACAACAAACCGCCTCCTTAAGAGACCAAACCCCCATATGAGAGCACAGCATGGCGCAATTTGGCTACGAATGTCAGATGTCGCGCGCCCAACGCGAAAATATGCCTTATTCTTGTGACCTGTGGGGCGTCCCGTATCGGGAGGGGATAGTAACTTGCGTGTGGTCTTGGCTCAGCCGCGCGGTTTCTGCGCCGGCGTCGTGAGAGCGATCGATATCGTCGACAAGGCGCTCGAGAAATACGGGCGTCCCGTCTACGTGCGCCATGAGATCGTCCATAACCGGCACGTGGTCGATGGCCTGAAGGCCAAGGGCGCGATCTTCGTCGAAGAGATCTCCGAAGTGCCGGAGGGCGCGATCACCGTGTTCAGCGCCCACGGCGTCGCCCGCTCGGTGGTCAACGAGGCCAAGACCCGCAAGCTGCCGGTGCTCGACGCCACCTGCCCCCTGGTCTCCAAGGTCCATAACCAGGGCAAGTACTACGTCTCCCGCGGCCGCACCCTGATCCTGATCGGCCACGCCGGCCACCCGGAGGTCGAGGGGACCAAGGGCCAGATCCCGGGGCCCGTGCATCTGGTGGGGCACGAGGACGAAGTGGCCCTGCTCCAGTTGGCCATCGACACCCCGCTCGCCTACGTCACCCAGACGACGCTCAGCGTCGACGACACCAAGACCATCATCGCCGCCCTCAAGGCCCGCTTCACCGATGTGGTCGGGCCCGACACGGCCGACATCTGCTACGCCACCCAGCATCGCCAGTCCGCCGTGCGCGACCTCTGCCGCGTGGCCGACGTGATCCTGGTGGTGGGGGCCAAGAACAGCTCCAACTCCAACCGCCTGCGCGAGATCGGCATCGAGGAGGGCCTGCCCAGCTATCTGATCGCGGATGGGTCGGAGCTCGATCTCTCCTGGCTCTCAGGCGTTGAGACCGTGGGGTTGACGGCGGGGGCCTCGGCGCCCGAGGAACTCGTGCTCGGCGTCATCGAGGCCTTGCGCCAGCTAGGCGAGGTCGAGGTCGTCGAAATGGATGGCATCCGCGAGGATATCGAGTTCCGCCTGCCGGCGGCGCTCAGAAGTTCATCTGATCGTTGGGGCGGCCGCTCCAACGGCGGATCAAGGAGGGCGTAGGCGTGGGACTTCCACTCTCACAGGTGGTCCGCATCGGGACCTATATCTTCAAGCAGCACATCACGGGCGTGAAGCGCTACCCGCTGGTGCTGATGCTGGAGCCCCTGTTCCGCTGCAACCTGGCCTGCGCCGGCTGCGGCAAGATCGACTATCCCGACGAGATCCTGAACCAGCGCCTCAGCTACGACCAGTGCATGGAGGCGATCGACGAGTGCGGCGCGCCCGTGGTCTCCATCGCCGGCGGCGAACCCCTGCTGCACCGGGACATGCCCAAGATCGTCAAGGGCTATCTGGCCCGCAAGAAGTTCGTGATCCTCTGCACCAACGCCCTGCTGCTGACCAAGAAGATCGACCAGTACCAGCCCGATCCAGGCTTCACCTGGTCCATCCACCTGGACGGCGACCAGGTCATGCACGACAAGTCCGTCTGCCTGGACGGCACCTACCAGAAGGCGGTCGAGGCGATAAAGCTGGCCAAGGCCAAGGGCTTCCGCACCCAGATCAACTGCACCCTGTTCAACGACGCCGATCCCGAGCGGGTGGCCCAGTTCTTCGACGAGATGAACGCCATCGGCCTGGACGGGGTCACCGTCTCGCCGGGCTACGCCTATGAGCGCGCGCCCGACCAGGAGCACTTCCTGAACCGCGAGAAGATCAAGACTCTGTTCCGCGGCATCCTCTCGCGCGGCGACGGCGGTCGGCGGTGGTCGTTCACCCAATCGACCCTGTTCCTCGACTTTCTGGCCGGCAACCAGGCCTACAAGTGCACGCCCTGGGGCAACCCGACGCGCACCGTCTTCGGCTGGCAGAAGCCCTGCTATCTGCTGGGCGAGGGCTACGCCAAGACCTTCACCGAGCTGATGGAAGACACCGCCTGGGACGACTACGGCGTCGGCAACTACGAGAAGTGCGCCGACTGCATGGTCCACTCGGGCTTCGAGGCGACGGCGGTGGCCGACACGGTCAAGCATCCGCTGAAGGCGGCGATGGTCACCCTGCGCGGGGTCAATACGACCAAGCCCATGGTCACCGACATCTCGCTCGACAACCAGCGGCCGGCGGCCTTCGTCTTCTCGACCCACGTCGACAACAAGCTAGCCGAGATCCGCGCCCGGACACCCCAGCGCGGGGCCAAGAAGCTGACGCCCGCGGAGTAGGGCGGCGAAGGCGGCCTCGGCCTCCACACCCGTCCGGATCAGCGCCGGCAGCTCCCAGGGCCGCTTGGCCAGCGCGATCAGCACGGCGCCGATATCCATGCCGCCGTCCGGCCGCATCCCGGCCTGAGCCGCGCGCGGCAGGCCCCGGTCCGCCGCATCCGAGATGGTCCGCGCCGCCACGAACGGCAGGCCATGGCGCTGCGCCGCCCGGGCGGCGATGTGCGATTCCATGTCGACGGCCAAAGCGCCAGTGGCGGCGTGCAGCGCCGTCTTGGACGCCGCGTCACAGACCATGAAATCCGAGCCGGCGATGGGGCCGAGCCGGGCGCCGGGCAGGGCGGCGAGCAGCCGCTTGGTCCAGCCCGGATCGGTCTCGACGTCTCCGACCTTGGAGGCCACCACCCAGTCTCCCGGTCGCAGGTCCTCGGCCAACGCCCCTCCGAGGCCGATGCTGATGATGCCGCTTGCGCCGACGCAGGCCTGATCGAGACGCGCCTCGAGCCTTCCGCAGTCGCCGCCGCTGGCGATCGTCCGGCTGCCCAGGCCGGAGAGCAGTCGCGCCTCTCGGTTGAGGCCGGTGACGGCGAGGATCGACGATTCCGCCATGAGATCGACTAGAGCGCGGTTCGGCCGGCCGGGCGAGTTGCATCGCGATCAATCATCAGCGCGTATCGTCTCGTAGAGCCGATCCATCTCTGCATCGAACTCGGCCCAGAGCTTCGCCGCCTCTTCGGAAGGGAGGGCGTCTTTGCCGAACCGGAAAGCATTCTCTTCTCGAATGATCGCAAGCGGCTCGGTCCACGGCATCGAGCTTGCCGATTTTACAAGCGCCAGGGTTGCGTGTAGCCGGGCCCTGATGATGGCCACCACCTCATCGCTGGGCGGTTCGCCTCGGGGGGATTCGGTTGCGAAGAGATCAGTTTGCACGAACATCTCCCTCTGATCGTAGCACCGTCGGGCCGATTCGCCGCGGCCCGGAGAGTCCCTTGATCGCGGCATTTTGCACGTGACCTGGCGCCAAGACAGACTCCCCGAGCTGGTGCGAGCGATCGCCGGGCGGCCTCGCCATGAGGCCTTGCGCGGCCACATCATCGAGCTGCTGAGATCGGGCTTCGGGGCGGCCTACGAGGACATCGCGCACGAGGTCTATCTGCTCGACAACACCGGCCGCATCGACACCCTCTGGGGCGCCACGGTCATCGAGCTGAAGAGCGATCTGCGCCGGGAGATTGGCGACGTCCTTCGCCGCATGCCGGACTATATCGCCGACGCCGCGGCGCGCACCAGCGGCGCCGCGCCTGTAACGGGCCTTGCCACCGACGGCGCCACCTTCATCGCCTATCGAATGCGCGGCGACGAACTCCACGAACTCGCGCGCTATGCGACGGATCCCCAGCGTCCCGACGAGCTGATGGCGTGGCTGGAGCCGCTTCTCTCGGATCGCCCCGATCTGGCTCCAGAACCACGAATTGTCGCCCAGACATTTGGCCGCTGGAGCCTGACCTTCGCCAGCGCCAAGGTGGTGCTCGAAACCCTTTGGGCCGAGCTGCAGAACGACCCGGAGGTGCGGCTCAAGCGCGACCTGTGGGATGCTCTCCTCCGCGAAGCTTATGGGGAGGAGGTGGGCGGCGACGCCCTGTTCCTGCAGCACACTTACCTCGTGATCGTGGTGAAGGCGATCGCGGCGCGGGTGCTCGACCTTTCGGTCGATGATCCGCACGCCATGCTGTCGGGGGCGGCCTTGGCCGAAGAGGGGATCGTGGGCGCCGTCGAAGGCGACTTCTTCGACTGGCCGCTGAAGGAGTCGGCCGGCTCGGACCTCGTGCGGCAGGTCTCGGCTCAGGTCGCGCGCTTTCGCCTGCGGGACGTCGAGACCGACGTTCTCAAGGTGCTCTACGAAAGTCTCGTCGACCCTGAGGAGCGGCACGATCTGGGGGAATACTATACGCCCGACTGGCTCGCCGGGCGGATTGTCGCCCAAGCCGTCGATTCCCCGCTCACGCAGCGCGTGCTCGATCCCGCGTGCGGCTCCGGCACCTTCCTGTTCCACGCCCTGCGGCGGTTGATCGGCGAAGCCCGGACAGCGGGTTGGGCCGCAGCAGACATCCTCGAAGCCTGCAGCGACAAGGTGCGCGGCC
>DATCFQ010000319.1:0-3159 GCA_036509495.1 Caulobacteraceae bacterium | reverse complement strand
TGTTCGTCAGCGTCATCACCTTGGGCGAACTGAGACGCGGCGCAATGCTGTTGCCGGAAGGCGCCCGCCGCGCGCGCTATGAGGCCGTGCATCGGCAGCTGATGGATTGGTTCGCCGAGCGCGTCATCGTCGTGGACCGGCAGATTGCATTGGCTTGGGGAGAGCGTTCCGCGAGCCTCAGGCGTATCGGGCGCGAACTTCCACTCGCGGACCAATTGCTGGCGGCGACGGCTCTGACCCATGACCTTACGGTCGTGACGCGAAATGTCCGCCATTTCGAACTCAGCGGCTGCAAGCTGCTCTGCCCGTGGTCCAGCTGACGGCGGCCGCCGAGACCCTGCCGACGCTGCTTCCGCCCCGTTTCGCCTCGTGGTTCGAGGGCCGCGGCTGGAGCCCGCGAACGCATCAACTGCGGATGCTGCAAAAGGCCCGCGATGGCCGTCACGCCCTCCTGATCGCGCCCACCGGCGGCGGCAAGACCCTGGCCGGCTTCCTGCCCAGCCTGGTCGAACTCGCCGAGCGCGGGGCGGCCAATCATCCGGCGGGCCATGGGCTGCACACCCTCTACATCTCCCCGCTCAAGGCCCTGGCGGTCGACGTCTCGCGCAACCTGATGGCGCCGATCGACGAGATGGGCCTGAAGGTGCGGGTGGAGTCGCGCACCGGCGACACCGGCGTCTCCAAGCGCCAGCGCCAGAAGCTGCATCCGCCCGACATCCTGCTGACCACGCCCGAGCAGCTGGCCCTGTTCTGCGCCTGGGAGGGCTCGCGCGGCTATTTCGAGGACCTGAAGACCGTCATCATCGACGAGATCCACGCCATCCACGCCTCCAAGCGCGGCGACCTGCTGTCGCTCGGCCTGGCCCGGCTGCAGGCCTGCGCCCCGGCGTTGCGCCGGATTGGGCTCTCGGCCACGGTCAACGATCCGGACATGCTGCGGCGCTGGCTGGCGCCGAGCCAAATGAGCGATCTCGTCCTGGGCGAGCCCGGCGCGCCGCCGATCGTGGACGTGCTGCTCTCGAACGGCGAGGTGCCTTGGGCCGGCCACACCGCCCAGCACGCCATGGCCGAGGTCTATCAGGCGATCAGGGGCGCCCGCACCGCCCTGGTGTTCGTCAACACTCGCTGGCAGGCCGAGTTCGCCTTCCAGGAGCTGTGGCGGCTGAACGAGGACAACCTGCCCATCGCCCTGCACCATGGCTCGCTGGCGGCCGAGCAGCGGCGCAAGGTCGAGGCGGCGATGGCCAGGGGCGGCCTCAGGGCCGTGGTCTGCACCTCGACGCTCGATCTCGGCATCGACTGGGGCGACGTCGACCTGGTCATCCAGCTGGCGGCGCCCAAGGGCTCCTCGCGCCTGGTGCAGCGGATCGGGCGGGCCAACCACCGGCTGGACGAACCTTCCCGCGCCTTGCTGGTGCCGGCCAGCCGCTTCGAGATGCTGGAATGCCAGGCCGCCCGCGAGGCGGTGGCCGAGAACGCCCTGGACGGCGATCCGCCAAGGACCGGCGCGCTGGACGTCCTGGCCCAGCATGTCATGGGCGTGGCCTGCGGCGACCCGTTCAAGGCCGATGACCTCTACGGCGAGGTGCGCACCTCGGCGCCCTATGCGGCGCTCTCGCGGCCGGACTTCGACGACGTGCTCGAATTCGTCTCCACCGGCGGCTATGCGCTGAAGAGCTACGACCGCTTCCGCCGGATCATCCCCGGTTCCGACGGCCGCTGGCGGGTTCGCAACGCCCAGACCGCCCTGCGCCACCGGCTGAACGTCGGGGCCATCACCGGCCCGGCGGTGCTGAACGTGAAGCTGATGCGGGGCCGGCGCGGCGGGCGCAAGATCGGCGAGGTCGAGGAAGGCTACATCGACATCCTGTTACCCGGCGACACCTTCATCTTCGGCGGACAGGTCTGGGCCTACCACGGGGTCGAGG
Organism: Caulobacteraceae bacterium; assembly: GCA_036509495.1. GTDB lineage: Bacteria > Pseudomonadota > Alphaproteobacteria > Caulobacterales > Caulobacteraceae > JANWHQ01. Next base: position 1,231 of record DATCFQ010000319.1, on the reverse strand, counting down.
GCAATGACGTGCTGGTGACGCCGGCGCCCAATTCCGAGCCGAAGATGCCGAGCTGGGGCGGATCGAAGTTCTCCATCTCCGATTTCCTGGCCCGGCGGGTGCGCCAGCTCGCCTCCAATGAGGCCGCCTGGCCACGGCTGCCGGACGACGTGCAGGAATGGCTGCAGATCCAGAAGCTGCGCTCGGCGATCCCTCAGGAAGACGAGCTGCTGGTGGAGACCTTCCCGCTCGGCAAACGCTGGCATCTCTGCGCCTACCCGTTCGAAGGACGCCTGGCCCACACCACCCTGTGCATGCTGCTGACCCGCCGGCTCGAACGGCTGGGCTGCGGCCCGATCGGTTTCGTGGCCTCCGACTACGCCCTGGCGGTCTGGTCGATGCGGCCGATGGGCGGCCTGGATATGGCCGAGCTGCTGGGCGAGGACATGCTGGGCGACGATCTGGAGGCCTGGCTCGAGGAAAGCGTGATGATGCGGCGCGCCTTCAAGACCTGCGCGCTCGTGTCCGGCTTGATCGAACGGCGCTTCCCGGGCGAGGAGAAGACCGGCCGCCAGGTCACCTTCTCATCGGATCTCATCTACGACGTGCTCCGCCGCCACCAGCCCGACCATCTGCTGCTGCGCTGCGCCCGCGCCGACGCGGCCACCGGCATGGTCGACGTGGCGCGCCTCGGCCAGCTCTTGACCCGGATCAAGGGCCGCATCGTCCACAACGACCTGCCCAAGGTCTCGCCCTTCGCGGTGCCGATCCTGCTCACCATCGGCCGCGAGAGCGTGCCCGGCATGGCCCAGGAGTGGGTGCTGGAGCAAGCGGAGTCCGAGCTGATCGCCGAGGCCCTGTCGTGAACGCCTGGGCCCGCCTCGCCTCGCCCGCCTATGACCTCGCCGCCGAAGGCTCCGGCCTGCGCATGGCGGTCGCCGGCGCGATGGTGGTGTTTCGCGCTTCCGGCGCCCTGTGGATCGAGAGCGAAGGCGCGCTGGTTTTCGCCGACCTGCACTTGGAAAAAGGCTCGGCCTATGCCGCGCGAGGCCAGATGCTGCCGCCCTATGACACCCGCGAGGCCCTGGCGCGCGTGGCCGCCGAGGTCGAGGCGCTGGCCCCCCGCCGGGTGGTGATGCTGGGCGACGCCTTCCATGACGCCCGGGCCGGCGAGCGGCTGGCGCCGGACGATGCGGCGGCCATCGGCGCCCTGGCGCGCGGCCGCACCCTGGTCTGGGTCACCGGCAACCAC
>DATCFQ010000318.1:0-5336 GCA_036509495.1 Caulobacteraceae bacterium | reverse complement strand
AGGTCGGAGCCAGCCTCTCCGAAAAGGCAGCGGCGGCCACACCGCAGATTCTGGACAAACCTCGGCTTTACTTGTCCTGGCTCCCGGCCTGAGTTCATCCTCGGGCCGGCCTCCGGCCGGACCCCGGGGGCCGGGATGAGTGGATTAGGGAGGTGTGCTAAAGCCCCCGCCGCTTGGCCCGTGCCGCCACCGCCATGGCCAGGCGTTCGGAGATCAGGCCGTCCGGCGAGCCGGCCCGTTTGCAGGCGCGGTCGGCGTCCAGCATCGCCGGCTGCAGCGTCTGCAGCGCCTCCAGCGACCAGCCGCGGGCCTGGCGCAGGAATTCCCGCTCGTTCTTCCAGAACACCCCCGCCGCCTTGGCTGCTTCCTGCAGGCCCGCGCCGGCCTTGTGCAGCACCAGCACTTGCCGGAGCCGCCCCAGGTACATGCCGAGCGCCCGCACGGCCGCCGGGCCGCTCTCGCCTTCGGCCCGCGCCCGCCTGAGCGCCGCCTGGGCCGGGCCGAGACGGCCGCCGAAAGCATGGGCGGCGGCGTCGGCCAGCGAGGCCTCGGGCTCTACGCCCAGGTGCATCTCCAGATCGTCCGGCCCGGCGATCTTGCCGCTGCCAGGGCCCAGGAAGAGGGCCAGCCGCTCGATCTCCTGGCGCGCCACGCCCCGCTCGCGCGGCAAGCGGTCGACCAGCACCTGCAGGGCGTCGGCGGTCAGCCCGACCTGGTCCCTGGCCAGGCTTTCGCGCACCAGCCGGGCCACGTCGCCGGGTTCGTCCTCGTAGCAGACGATGATCGCCGCGCCGGTCTTGGCCTGCTCGGCCGCGCGGCGCAGCCCCGAATCCCGGCCCAGCGCCCCCGCCTCGACCAGGAAGAAGGCCTCGGGATTGAAGTCGCCCTGGATGTGCCGCTTCAAGGCCTCGGCGGCGGCCTTGTCGGGACCGGCCTTCTCGCTGTCGAGCCTGAGGCGCACCAGCCGGCGGCCACCCATCATCGAGATAGCCGAAAGCTCGCCCTCCAGGCGCGCGCCGTCGCCATCGAGCTCGCTGTCGGTGAGCAGGGCGACATCGAAGGGATCGTCGGGGCGGACGGCGATCCTGGCCGCCAGGGCGTCGCCGCGTTCACGCACCTGGCCGCGGTCACGGCCGTAGATCACCACCGCGCGGATTTCGCGGGGCGGGGCGCCGAGGAAACGTTCGATCTCGGGCCGCTTAGAGAGGATCACGAGCCGGCGGAGGTTCCCGGGGACGAGATCGGGGCCCCGGCGAAATAGCTCGCCAGCGCGATGCGGATGCGCTGGGCCGCATCGGAGGCGGCGCGCTGCTGGCCGTTCTGCTGGGCCACCACCCCGGCATAGGGGTCGTTGGCGGCGTTGTAGCTGACGCTGACCGGCATCACCCCACTGGTCAGGGTCTTGCCGGAGCTGAGGTCGATCAGGCTGTAGCTGACCCGCAGCGACAGTTCGTACCAGGTCGCCACCTGCTCGAAGGAGAGGCCGCGGGCATAGCGCTTCTCGTCCAGCGCCAGGTCGAGCCGGTAGAGCGGCGTCTTGCCCCGGGCGGTGGCCAGGTCGTCCTGCAGGTCCTCGCTGAGCAGATGGCCGGTGCGGCCGGACGGAGTGATCACCTGGATGGCCGACATCGACGGCGAAACGCCGGTGACCGCATAGAGCGCGGTGAAGCCGCAGCCGCCCAGCGACGGCGCCAGCAGCGCGAGCCCGGCCGCGAACAGGGTCCAGCGGCGCGTCATAGGGCCACGATGTTGACGATGCGGTCCTTGACCACGATCACCTTGCGCACCTCCAGCCCCTCCAGGCGGCGGATCACCTCCGGATCGGCCAGGACGAGCTTCTCGACCTCGGCCGGCAGGGTCCCCGGCGCCACCCGGATCTCGGCCCGCCGCTTGCCGTTCACCTGCACCGGCAGGATCACGACGTCCTCGGCCGCCAGGGTGGGATCGTACTCCGGCCAGGGCGCCTGCGCCACCAGCCCCTCGCCGCCGATGCGGGCCCAGCATTCCTCGGCCAGGTGCGGGGTGACCGGGGCGATCAGTCGGGCCAGGGCCGACAGCGCCTCGGCGCGCGCGGCCAGGGCCCCCGGCGTCGCCCCCTCGGCCGGCAAACCTCTGAGGATATTCAGGAATTCGTACAGTCGCGCGATGCCGCTGTTGAACCGGAACCCCTCCAGCGCCTCGGTGAAGCTCTTGATCAGCCGGTGGGTGGCGCGGCGCAGCTCTTCGGCCTTGGCGTCGGCTGCGCCGCCGACCACGGGCTCGGACGAAGGTTGGCTGTCGAACTCGTTCCAGACCCGGTGCACGAAGCGCCAGGCGCCCTCGATGCCGCCATTGGTCCATTGCACGTCCCGCTCTGGCGGCGAATCGGACATCACGAACAGCCGCGCGGCGTCCACCCCGTAGGTCTCGGCGATGGTTTCCGGGGAATAGGTGTTCTTCTTGGACTTCGACATCTTCTCGATGTCGCCGATCACCAGCGGCTCGCCCGACCCGAGCATCAGGGCACGGCGCGCGGCGCCGTCGGCGATGACCTCGACCTGACCGGGCTCGACCCATTCGCCGCTCTGGCGCCGATAGGTCTCGTGGGTGACCATGCCCTGGGTGAACAGGCCGGCGAACGGCTCGTCGACCGAAAGAAGGCCGTCGTCATTCAGCGCCCGGGTGACGAAGCGCGAATAGAGCAGGTGCAGCACCGCGTGCTCGATGCCGCCGATGTATTGATCCACCGGCAGCCAGTAGTCGGCCGCCGCCTTGCCGATCGGCGCCGCGGCCTTGGGATCGGCGAACCTCGCGAAGTACCAGGAGCTGTCGACGAAGGTGTCCAGGGTGTCGGTCTCGCGCTCGGCCGTCCCGCCGCAGCCCGGGCAGTTCACATGCTTCCAGGTCGGGTGGTTGGCCAGGGGATTGCCCGACTGGTCGAAGCGCACGTCCTTGGGCAGCTCCACCGGCAATTGGTCATCCGGCACGGCGACCGGCCCGCACTTGGGGCAGTGGATGATCGGCACCGGGGCGCCCCAGTAGCGCTGGCGGGCGATGCCCCAGTCGCGCAGGCGATAGACGGTCGCGCCCTCGCCCTGGCCCTGAGCCTCGACCCGGGCGATCGCCGCGGCCTTGGCCGGCTCGACCTCCAACCCGTCCATGAACTGCGAATTGAAGATCCGGCCCGGGCCCGCATAGGCCTCCTTGCCGACCGAGAAGGTCTCCGCGTCGGCTCCGGACGGCAGGACGACCGGCCGTACCGGCAGGCCATACTTGCGGGCGAAGTCGAGGTCGCGCTGGTCGTGGGCCGGGCAGCCGAAGATGGCGCCGGTTCCGTAGTCCATCAGCACGAAATTGGCGATCCAGACCGGCAGGGTCCAATCCGCATCGAACGGATGGGCCACCTTCAGGCCGGTGTCGTAGCCCAGCTTCTCGCCGGCCTCGAGTTCGGCCTCCGAGACGCCGCCCTGGCGGCAGGTATCGACGAAGGCCGCGACCTTCGAATCGGCTGCGGCCAACTGGGTCGCCAGGGGATGGTCGGGCGCGATGGCCAGGAAGCTGGCCCCATAGAGGGTGTCGGGGCGGGTGGTGTAGACCTCCAGACCCTCCTCCAGCCCTTCGGCCGCCTTGCCGGCGAAGGCCCAGCGCAGCTTCAGGCCGCGCGACTTGCCGATCCAGTTCTCCTGCATCAGCCGGACCTTGTCGGGCCAGCGGTCGAGCGTCTTCAGCCCTTCCAGCAGGTCGTCGGCATAATCTGTGATGCGCAGGAACCACTGGGTCAGCTTGCGCTTCTCGACCGGCGCGCCCGAGCGCCAGCCGCGGCCATCGATCACCTGTTCGTTGGCCAGCACGGTCTCGTCGACCGGATCCCAGTTGACCGTGCCCTCCTTGCGGTAGGCCAGGCCGCGCCGCCAGAGATCCAGGAACCACTTCTGCTGATGCCGGTAGTACCCGGGATCGCAGGTGGCGAATTCGCGCGACCAGTCGATCGACAGGCCGAGGCCCTGCAGCTGCTCGCGCATCGCGTCGATATTGGCGTAGGTCCAGTCGGCCGGGTGCACGCCGCGTTCCCTGGCGGCGTTCTCGGCGGGCAAGCCGAAGGCGTCCCAGCCCATGGGATGCAGCACATTGTAGCCGCGGGCGCGCTTGAAGCGGGCCACCAGGTCGCCCATGGCGTAGTTGCGCATGTGCCCGACGTGGATGCGCCCCGACGGATAGGGGAACATCTCCAGCACATAGTATTTGGGTTTGCCGCAGGCCTCTTCAGGCGAACGCGTGCGAAAGACGCCGGCCGCCTCCCAAGCGGCGCGCCATTTGGGTTCCACTACCTTCGGATTGTACCGAGCCATGGAACGGGAGGATTTAGCCCCGGCCGCCGATGTTCGACAGGCGCAGCTGGCGCGCGCGGGTGAGGATGGCGTTCTCGAAGTCCGACTCGGTCTGGTCGGAGGTGGCCGAATCCACCCACTGGCCAGAGGCGTCCTTGGACTGCTTGAAGATGGTGACCTTCAGGCCGTCGGCGCGCAGGCGCGTATCCAGGATATAGACGGTCGCCTTGAAGCGTTCGTCCGGCTTCTCGGGATTGGCGTACCAGTCGGTGATCACCGTGCCGCCCCAGGGGTCGGCCGAGGCCAGCGGCATGAAGGCCAGGGTGTCGAGCGTCGCGCGCCACAGATAGCCGTTGACGCCGATCGTCGCCGCACCGGCCGAGGCGCGCGGCGCGCGCCCGCCGTGGGAACACGCGGCCAAGGACACTGCGGCCAGCCCCGCTATGACCAGCACTCCGGTCCTACGCTTGCACCCCATGCTCATCAGCTCCAGACCTGTTGCCGCCCAGTCGCGGCCGCGCCCCTCGCACCCCGCCCGAGGCCGCTCTATATCATGAGCGGCAAGGCTCCAAGGGGGCGATGGCGCCGCAGAGCCATTTGCGCCGCTCGAGTTTGGTTGTGGAGCCGGCGCGGTCCGTGGCGCGGACGACACAGGAACGCAAGGATCGGCTCCTTATGCCTCTTCGCCGCAGGCGCGAACATTGACCTTGGACATCTCAAGCATTTATTCGGTTATGAGTAAGGTTCGTTCGACTGACAGCGCGTTCGCTCGCTTCAGGTCTTGGGGCGCCAGGGGTAAGATCGGTAAGCGTATGACTGGGCGCAAGCTCATCTTCGCCGCGATTGCGGCCGCGACGTTTGCGGCCTGCGCCGGCGCGCACGCCGAAACCAAGAGCGCCGCCGCCGTCGACAATTTCACCGTCCACGATTCCTACGCCTCAGACGCCAACCAATGGTCGCCCCAGGTGGGCCGCCGCAGCCTGCAGTGGGACTCCAAGAAGGCGAAGTGGGGCCTTAAGCTGGACATGG
>DATCFQ010000317.1:0-2175 GCA_036509495.1 Caulobacteraceae bacterium | reverse complement strand
GCTCGCGGTCTGCACCAACAAGCGCACCCCACTGGCGGTCGCCCTGCTGGACGCCTTGGGGCTGACCTCGCGCTTCGCCGTGGTGATCGGGGGCGACCTGGTGGCCCAGAAGCCCGACCCCTGGCTGCTGCACCACGCGATCCAGCAGGCCGGCGGGACCTCGGGCCGCGCCCTCTTCGTCGGCGACAGCATGGTCGACCAGGCCACCGCCCGCGCCGCTGGCGTGCCGGTGGTCGGCGTCACCTTCGGCTATGTCGATGAGCCGCTGAAGGCTGAAGACTTCGACGCCCTGATCGACCGCTTCGAAGACCTGCCGCCTATCGCGGAGCGGCTGCTCGAGTTCCAGGCTAGGATGTGAGCACGATGCTGCCTTGGGGGCGAACAATGACTCAGATCGTGTTCCCGTGGATCGCGGTGGTCCTGTTCATGCTCGCCGCCGTCGGCTCCGCGTCAGAAGGAAGGTTGGTCGGGGCTCTTCTCTTCGCCATCGCCGGCTTGGCGGCCTTACCCCCACTTTGGCGGTCAATCGCGAAGAAGGGGATTGCCGTGCCCGCTTGGGGCCGTTGGACTGCGGCTATTCTTGCCTTGGCAATCTTTGGAGTCACAAGCCCGCATAGCTCTGCTAGCGGCGGTTCCAGTGAGCCTGCACAGAGGGCGAAGTCATTGGCCAGCATAGAAAGCTCCAAGGCTCAGACCTGGGACGACGCAGGCAAGTGGAACGTGGTCTCCCAAAAATCCAAGCTGGATGGCAGCCAGAATGTTGTCGCTAGCGTCGAAGCCGATCGCCTCGTGAATGGACGGCTTTCATCTGTGAAGCGATCCTTGATCATACGCTGCAGCGAGGGAAAGCTGACGGCTCACGTCGATACTGAGGGACAACTGACTTCACAGTACGCGTCGGAAGGCGCGCGGCGCACGTCAGTCGGATACCGTGTCGGCATGGAATCTCCTCAGCACCTGGATGCCGAGGAGTCGACCGACGGCCGAGCATTTTTCATCCCGAGGGCCCATGGCTTGATCGATGCGCTACGGAAAACCGACACCTTCGTCGTTGAATACGCGCCCTTCCAATCCGGTATCGGCATCGCGCGCTTTGATGTGCGAGGCGCGCCGGCAGCGCTCGCTAAGGTGGTTGCTGCCTGCCCCGGCTAGCCTCGACTGGGCCGGGTCGGAAAAGGAAGTTGATCCGCGTCCGTGCGGTTTGGCAAAGACGCCGCCGTGCCCATCGACGGACGTTACACTCCGAGGACTCCCTATCGCCTCGCGTGCGTGGCTGTCGCCGAACAGCTGGGCCGGCCCGCGCGTCACCGGCGCGCCAGCACGAAGCCGGTTATGGCCTCGGCCACGCCGGGCGCCAGCGGCAGGCTGGGGTTGATATAGGTCATGAAATTGCCCGTCACGGTCTTGGGCGCCAGCTTCAGCACGTGGTTCATTCCGGGCACGATCGCGGGCTGGACGCCGGCCGCCGCCGCCAGCCGCCTCGCGTCCTCGACCTTCACCTGCAGGTCGTTGTCGCCCTGCACCACCAGCACCGGGACCTTCACCTTGGCGAGTTCGGCGGTGGGGTCGATGGCGATCTCCGAACGGGTATAGCCCTCGGCCTTGGGCCCGAAGAGACTGTCGTAGCCTTTGGGGACCTCGCCGACCGCCTGCCCCGCCCTCATGGCCTGGATGATCTCGCGGATCCGGGCGCTGAGTTCGGGGGAGCGGTGCGCGAGGGCGTCCTGCGCCTCGATCAGGTCGCCGAGGTTCTGGCTCGCGCCGCTGGCCAGCACCAGGCCGCAGAGCCTGACCTTGTGCTCCACGAGGGTGGCGACCAGGGCGCCTTCGGAATGACCGAGGAGAACCACACAGCGCACCCCCGGCTGATGGGCCAGGACGCGCGCCCAGGCGGCCGCCTCCTCGACGGTCTGGCCGAACGTGGCCGCATCGCCCGCCCCGGCGCTCTCGCCCGTGCCGCGCTTGTCGTAGCGCAGGGAGATGACGCCCCGCTCGGCCAGGGCCTGGGCCACGAACCACAAGGTCCGGCTATGCTCGCCGGACTTGCGATCGTCGCCGTCGCGATCCGACGGCCCCGAGCCGGCGATCAGCAGCACGGCCGCCGGCGCGGTGGGCCCGTCCGGGCGCACGAGCGCGCCATGCAGAGCCTTGTCGCCATGCCCGATCTGAACCGGC
>DATCFQ010000316.1:0-4308 GCA_036509495.1 Caulobacteraceae bacterium | reverse complement strand
GTTCAGGCAGTCTCGCCGCAAATAGAGGCAGAAGCCGACACCGACCGGGATGTCGACCACGGTGCTACCGTTCGCCCGTTGCGCCAGGCGATCGAGCTGGTTGGTCGCCGCCTGGCCGGGCCGGGGATTGGTGCCGGCCGGGCCGGGATAGCTGACGATGGAAGCATCGTTCGACAGCGGGGTGACGGTGCCGATGGCGGGATCGGCGTAGGCGGCCTGGCGCAGCCGTTCGAGCCAGCCGGGTGGGACCAGGGTGTCGCTGTTCAGCAGCACCACGTCCTGTCCCGGGGACGCGTGGATGCCGGCGTTGGCGGCGGCGGGAAAACCGAGGGGGCTCGGATGCCGCAGCAGGGTGATCTTGCGCCGGCGTGTCAAGGTGTCGAGCGCGGCGACCAGGACCGGATCGGCGGATCCGTCGTCCACGACGAGGATTTTGGTGCCGGCGGGGAGCGCGGCGCGCACGCTGTCGAGGCAGGCCAGCACGACCTCGCCGCCGTCATGCACCGGAATGACCACGGTCGCGGCGCGTTTGCGGCCGTCGGCACCGACCGGCCGTGGGGGAACCGGCCCGTTGGCGCGAAGTGAAGGTGCGCCGGTCAGGGGGGGCGGCGTCCGTGCCGCCGGACCGGCGGGGTAGGCGCGGCCCAGCCGCAGCGCCGCCGCGACGTGCGCCGCCTCATCGGCGAACGGGTGCAGTGGGCTGCCCGGCAGGTCCTTGCCGTCCGGGCCGCGAATATGCAGGGGTCCGGCCGAGGCGGGGAGATCAGGCCGGTCCAGCCGGAAGGAGCGTGGGCGTGCCATCGGGCCGGTGTCGGGAACCGGGATCGATTCATCGGTCGCGACGAACCGCCGCATCGCCCGGCCGGCGGCGTCGGACAGGGTCAGTGCCGGAGCGGTGTCCGGGTCGCCGGGGTGCCATGCCCAGCCGCGGATGCTGCCGTCCACGGCCTCGACGCAGCCGGCCAGACGGCGGATCGCGGCGACCTGGATCGGACTGCCGAGCAGCGCTGTGCCACCGGCGTGCACGTCAATGATTCGGGCGCGCTGCCAGTGCGCGGGCAGGGTCGTGCCGCGGACGGGTTTGCCGTCCAGCGACACAAGCGTCTTGCCGGCCGCCTGATCCGCCGCCGGATGGATCTCCAGGCCGCCGTCCGGCCGCAGGGCGCACCATCCGGGACCGCCGGGCCGGCGGGCGATGGTTTCGGCCAGGCCGGCGATGTCGGGGGCGAAGGCGTGGCGGGAGAGGACGGCGGCGAACGGCTCTTCGGCTGCCTCCGGCCCGGCCAGGCGCAGACGCGCAGCGGCGAGACCCAGCCATGCCTGCCTGACGTCATGGCGGTCCGTCACGTCCTGAAAGAGCGACGCCGCCCGGGCGGGATCGCGCGTCAGGCAGGCACTGGCCAGCGCCAGGGTCACATTGGGGTCTGTCGGCACCAGGCGATGCGCCCGCTCCAGCCAGCGCAGGCCGGCCGCCGGGTCATCGCCGGCGAGGCCCCTTGCCATCGCGGCGCGGGCCAGGGCGGCAACCGGCGGCTCAGTCCCGGTATTGTCCTGACGCCGGTTTCGCTGTTGTCGGCTTTCCTGTTGCGGGTTTTCCGGGCGCCTGTCCTGCCGCATCGGTCATTCGCCGGCGGCGCGGATGGGGGCTTCCCGGGATGGCGGTGCGACGTTCGGATCGGGGGCGGGGGGCAGCGCGGCCAGATCGGCCTTGGCTTCCTGTAAGCCTTGGGCGACGGCGCGCTCGGTCCAGCGCCTGGCTTCCTCGACATTGTGCTCGCCAGCGAGATTGCGGGCCAGATAGCGCCCGAGCATCATTTGCGCATAAGGGTGGCCGCGTTCGGCGGCGGCGCGGAACCAGTGCTGGGCGGCCGCGCGGTCCCAGGGTATGTCGTGGCCGCCACCGAACATGGCGCCGACGGCGAACATGGCGCCGACATGGCCCTGGCCGGCGGCTTTCTCGAACAATGCCAGGGCGGCCGTGTGATCCTTGGGTCCGCCACGGCCGCTCAGCAGCATGTCCGCCAGCATGACCTGGGCCTCGATCATGCCGATTTCGGCGGCCTTGGTGATCCAGATACGGCCTTCCTCGGGGTCGGCCTCCACGCCGCGGCCTTCGACCAGCATGCGGCCGTACCAGTACTGCGCGTTGACCACGCCGTCGGCTGCCCGGCGCAGCCATTCGGCGGCCTTGCGGTCGTCGCGCTCGACGCCGACGCCTTCGGCCAGGCAGACGCCGAAGTTGAACGCGGCGATCAGGTCGCCCGAGGCGGCTGCTTGCTCGAACCACTCCCGCGTGCGGATCGAGTCCTGTTCGTCGCCATGGCCACGCAACAGCAGGTTGCCGAGGTCGACATGCGAGCTGGCGTCGCCGGCTTGGGCGGCGACGCGGAACAGCCTGGCGGCTTCATCCTGGTCGCGGACGACACCGGCACCGGTCAGGTACAGCATGCCCAGCGCGCGCGCGGCGCCGCGGTGATTGGCGTCGGCGGCGACGCGGAACCACATCGCGGCCTCGGCGTAGTTCGGCGGCAGATTGCCGCCCTTGGCGTAGATGTCGCCCACCAGGGCGGCGGCCTCGGGGTCGCCGGCCAGCGCGGCCCGGCGTAGCCAGGATTCGCCCTCCACCGGGTTGACCGCGACGCCGTTGCCGGTCATCAGGGCATAGCCCCAGCGTGCCTGGGCGCCGCGATGGCCCTTCTCGGCCGCCTGTTTGTAGCAGGCGGCGGCGGCGGCGCGATCCTGCGGCATGTTTACGCCGCGTTCCTGGATCATGCCGTAGAGGTAAAGCGCGGTCGCCAGGCCTTTTTCCGACGCCTGGCGGAGGTGGTGGAGCAGGTTCGCCTGGGTTTCGGGGGCGTCGGTGTTGCGCGCCAGGACGAGCGCATAACCGAGCTGGCCTTGCGGGGAGCCACCCTCGGCGGCTTTTTGGTACCAGAGGTCGCCTTCGTCCAGGTTGCGGAGGTCTTCCGGACCCGAGGTCAGGATAAATCCCAGAACCGCCTGGCCCTCGGACGATCCCGCCTCGGCCGCATGGCGAGCCCATTTGGCGGCGTTGGGATAGTCGGCTTCCGCCGCGGTCCGGCCGCCGAACAGGCCGGCGCCGGCGTTCGCGCCAGCCTCGGAGAAGCCGGGTCCCATGCCGTGCAAGCACAGCGTGGCGAGCAGCGCCTGTGCCTCCACGTAGCCCTTGGTCGCGGCGCGTTCCACCCAGCGGACGCCGTCGGCGCGGCTGGGCGGCACGCCGGCGCCTTCAAGGTAGCAGCGGCCGACGCGGAACTCGGCTTCGGGGATGCCGGCGCGGGCGGCACGCGACAGCAGGACGAACGCCCCCTTGACGTCGCCCTGTTCGAACTGGCGAAGACCCCGGCGCATGGCGGCGGCGGGGGAAAGGCCAGACATCAGTGAGTCGAGAAGAGCCATGAATCGTTGCGTCCGTTCGCGGGTCGCGGGGGCCTATGGCTCCCGCATGCCCTCGGTTACCACAGGTATGGTCTTGCCCAGCATGTAGCGCAGCACGGTCTGCTTGCCGACCCGGACATCGGCCACGATCGGCATGCCGGGCACCAGATGGAAGCCGACGGGCGTGCCATGCAACTGGATTTTGTCGAGAGTGATCCGCGCGCGGTACCAGACACCAGCGGATTGTTGCGACACCGGGACCGCACCGGTCGGGTTCCGTTGCTCATCCTGGGCGCTGAAGCTGTCGGGGCTGATGATGCGGACGACGCCGTGGGCCAGGCCGTAGCGGCTGTAGGGGAAGGTGTCGAACTTGATATCGACCGGATCGCCGACGTGAATGTAGCCGTCGTCGGTGCCGGCGATATTGGCCTCCACCTCCAGCGGGGCGTCGGTCGGGACCAGGGTGATCAACTGCTGGCCGGCGGTCAGCACCGATCCGACGGCCACCTTGCCGACGGACATCACGGTGCCGTCGCGTTCCGCGCGCAATACGACCAACTGGCGGCGCAACTGGGCCTTGTTGAGCGATTCCCGGGCATCGGACAGCTTGCCGAGGGCATCGGTCAGCTTGTCGGCGATATCCGAGTGCCAGCCCTGGATATAGCCGTTCCGCTCCGCGATCATCGCGGCGAGGTCGCGCTGGGCGCCCCGCGCCTGGTGCTGCGCGTCGGCAAGGTTGCCCGCCATTTCGGCCCTGGAATCTTTCGCCGACAGGGTATTGAGCTTGGAGCCGACATTGAGCTGCTCCAACTGAAGGCGCATCGATTCCAGGGATTTCGCGTAGGCGAGACGGTCGGTAAAGGTGGAGATGTCGGAATTGGCCTTGGCGAGGGTCGACGCCAGGCTGGC
>DATCFQ010000315.1:0-2578 GCA_036509495.1 Caulobacteraceae bacterium | reverse complement strand
AGGCGAACACCCGGTCGCGGCTATAGGCGGCGATAGGCCCGGGCGGCTCGGCGTCGATGGGGATCAGCCCCCCGCCCTGCTTGCCGGTGGATTCGGCCAAGAGCTGCTCCAGCCAGGCGCCGAGGTCGGCGATGCCCTTGGAGGCCAGGATGGAGACCTTGTCCTGCCCGGCCTTGGCCGCCGTCCCCAGGATGCAGCCGAGCGCCACGCCCGGATTGGCCTTGGCCGCCGCTGTGGGGCCGCAGGCGCGGACCATCTCCCGCGTCGTCTCGAAGAAGCGGTCCAGGTCCAGGCCCATGACCGCGGCCGGGACCATGCCGAAGTTGGACAGCACCGAATAGCGGCCGCCGATCTCGGGCTCGCCGTGAAACACCCGGCGGAAGCCCTCCCGCGTGGCAGTCGCCTCCAGCTTGGAGCCGGGATCGGTGACGGCGACGAAATGGCTGGCCGCATTGTCGCCCAGCACCGCCTGGGCCGCCGCGTAGAAGTGGCGCTGCAGGATGTCGGGCTCCAGGGTCGTGCCCGACTTGCTGGAGACGATGTAGAGGGTGCTCGTGGGATCGAGCTGGGTCTCGAAGCGGCGGATCTGGCCCGCGTCGGTGCTGTCCAGCACCAGCAGCTGCGGGAAGCCCGACTGGGCCCCGAAGGTCTGGGCCAGCACTTCGGGGCCGAGGCTGGAGCCGCCCATGCCCAGCACCACCGCATGGGCGAATCCGGCGGCCTTCACTTCGGCCTGGAAGGCCTTCAGCGCCAGAAGGTCGACGCAGGCCCCGTCGCCGGCGTCCAGCCACTTCAGCCACCGGCTCTCGTCCTTGCCGGTCCACAGGCTGGAGTCGCGCGCCCATAGCCGGCGGGCCCAGCCTTCCCGATCGGCCGTCTCCAGGGCCTGGTCGACCGCGGCCTGGAGGCTGGACGGCAGGCGGGCGACCTGGCGATTCACTTGGGCTCGCCCCGGATCTGATCGCGCTTGGAGGCCACCGCGCCCAGCAGCTGGTCGAAGGAGTCCGAGAACGACTGCACCCCGTCTTCCACCAGTTTGTCGGTCACCCGCTGCAGATCGAGCCCCAGGCGGTCCTGGGAGGCCAGCACCTGCTGGGCGCCCTCGACGTCCTCGGTCAAGGTGACCGCCACCTCGCCGTGGTCCTTGAAGGCCTCCAGCGTCTTGGTCGGCATGGTGTTGACGGTGTCGGGCCCGATCAGGGTCTCGACATAGAGTACGTCCGAATAGGCCTTGTCCTTGGTGCCGGTGGAGGCCCAGAGCAGCCGCTGGGGCGCCGCGCCGGCCGCCGCCAGGGCCTTCCAGCGCGGGGTCCTCAGCATCTCCAGATAGTGCTGGTAGGCGATCTTGGCGTTGGCGATGGCCACCTTGCCGCGGATCGCCTTGAGCTTGTCGGTCTGGGAGTCGGCGGCTCTCACCCGGCGGTCGATCTCCTTGTCGATCTGGGTGTCGATGCGGCTGACGAAGAAGCTGGCCACGCCATGCACCTTGGAGACGTCGCCGCCCTGCGACTTGAAGTGCTCCAGCCCCGCCATGTGCGCCTCGGCCACCGCCTGGTAGGCGTCCAGGCCGAACAGCAGGGTGACATTGACGTTGATCCCCTTGCCGATGGTTTCGCGGATGGCGGGCGCGCCGGGCTTGGTCCCCGGGATCTTGATCATCAGGTTCCTGCGACCCACCGCCTTCCACAGCCGCTCGGCCTCATGGACGGTGCCCTCGGTGTCCATGGCCAGATAGGGCGAGACCTCCAGGCTGACATAGCCGTCGCCGCCGTGGGTGCAGTCCCAGACCGGCTTCAGCTGGTCGGCCGCGTCCTGGATGTCCTGGATCGCCAGCCGCTCGTAGAGGTCGGTGGGCTCCAGGTCGCCCTGGTCCAGCGCCGCCTTGATGCGGTCGTCGTAGTCGCCGCCCTCCCCGATCGCCTTCTCGAAGATCGACGGATTGGAGGTCATGCCGGTGACCGCGTCCTCCTCGATCAGCCGCTTCAGCTCGCCGCTCTGCATGAGCTTGCGGTGCATGTAGTCGAGCCAGATCGATTGGCCCGCTTCGGCCAGCCGCTGCAGCGGATTGGTCATGGCTTCTCCTGATGGTGAGCGCGGCCGCGCGCCAACTGCCGCCGCGCCGCCTCCAGCACCTTATCGGTTGTGAAGCCGAACTGCGATTGCAACGCCTTGGCCGGCGCCGACATGCCGAAGCTGCGCATGGCGATGATCTCGCCGGTGGGGCCGGCATAGCGGTCCCAGCCGAGCGCCGCGGCCTCCTCGACCGCCACCCGCGCGGAGACCTGCGGCGGCAGCACCGAGGCGCGATAGGCTTCGTCCTGTGCTTCGAAGAGATCCCACGACGGCATCGAGACCACCCGCGCCTTGACGCCCTCGGCCTTCAGCGTCTCGTAAGCCTGGACGCAAAGACCCACTTCCGCGCCCGTGCCCATCAGGATCAGCTCCGGCTCGCCGCCCTCGGCGTCGGCCAGCACATAGGCGCCTTTGGCGACGCCCTTGGCCGAGGCGTAGGTCGAGCGGTCCAGGGTCGGCAGGGCCTGGCGCGAGAACACCAGGCAGGCGGGCCGATGGGTCTGGC
>DATCFQ010000314.1:0-7689 GCA_036509495.1 Caulobacteraceae bacterium | reverse complement strand
CGCCGAACAGGGCGTCGACGACCAGCCCCGCCCCCGTCGCCGATCCGGCCGACAGGGGCGCATCCTCACCCGTCCACGCGGCGGCGGCCTGGGCCGCGTCGCCCTTCAGCGCCGCCCGCGCCATGGAGGCGGTGCGCACCGGCCATCCGGCCTCGGCGAGCTGGCGCGCCGCGACATAGCCGTCGCCGCCATTGTTCCCGGGGCCGCACAGCACGACCACCGCCTGCTTGGGGAAACGCGCCAGGACCGCCTCGGCCACGCCCGCGCCGGCGCGCTGCATGAGCACGGCGCCGGGCGTGCCGGCGGCGATCGCCGCGCGGTCGGCCGCGCCCATTTCGGCGACGGTGAGGATCTCCGGACCCTGGCCCATGGCCCTCCTATAAGCCGCCCCGCCGCCTTGCGGGTAGGCCGCGACACCGTCGCCTATGGATTAGGCGCCTCATGCCTGAATCTTAGGCGCCGCGGATCGTCGCCACAATGCGCCCGCAGCGCTGCAGCGAGCCCCCTTGCGGCCTGGACGCCTGCGTGCTTCCTGCCGGCGATCTGAGCGGGGTCGGAACGCCCGCGGCCCGTTGCACAGCGCCATGAAAAAAATCGAAGCCGTCATCAAACCCTTCAAGCTCGACGACGTGAAGGAAGCGCTGCAGGAGATCGGCGTGCAGGGCCTGACCGTGCTGGAAGCCAAGGGCTTCGGCCGGCAGCGGGGCCACACCGAGCTCTATCGCGGCGCCGAGTACGTCGTGGACTTCCTGCCCAAGATCAAGATCGAGGCGGTGGTCGACGACCATCAGGTCGCGGCCGCGGTCGAGGCGATCCAGACCGCCGCCCGCACCGGCAAGATCGGCGACGGCAAGATCTTCGTGTCCGACATTTCCGACGTCATCCGGATCCGCACCGGGGAGACCGGCGCGACCGCTATCTGAACCTCCAACGAGCCGACACAGGCTCAAGGCATCATCCATCAGGGGACCCACAAGCATGAACGCCCACCAGATCCTGGCCGAGATCAAGGACAAGGACGTCAAGTACGTCGACGTGCGCTTCACCGACATGCGCGGGAAGATGCAGCACGTGACCTTCGACATCAGCCTGGTCGACGACGAATTCCTCACCGACGGCACCATGTTCGACGGCTCGTCGATCGCCGGCTGGAAGGCCATCAACGAGTCCGACATGAAGCTGCGGCCGGACCTGACCACGGCCTATATCGATCCGTTCTACCAGCAGACCACGATGTTCCTGTTCTGCGACGTGGTGAACCCCGACGCCGGCGACGCCTATAACCGCGACCCGCGCTCGATCGCCAAGAAGGCGCTCAACTATGTGAAGTCCTCGGGCGTCGGCGACACGGTGTTCTTCGGCCCCGAGGCCGAGTTCTTCGTGTTCGACGACGTGCGCTGGTCGACCGAGGCCCACAACACCGGCTACGCCTACGAATCCACCGAGCTGCCGGCCAACACCGGAACCGAATATCCGGAAGGCAACATGGGCCACCGCCCGGGGGCCAAGGGCGGCTATTTCCCGGTGAACCCGATCGACTCCGCCCAAGACCTGCGCAGCGAGATGCTGACGGTGATGGCCGAGCTGGGCCTCGACGTCGAAAAGCACCACCACGAGGTGGCGCCGGCCCAGCACGAACTGGGCCTGAAGTTCTCCGACCTGCTGACCATGGCCGACCGGATGCAACTCTATAAGTACGTCATCCACAACGTGGCGGCGGCCTACGGCAAGACCGCGACCTTCATGGCCAAGCCGATGTTCGGCGACAACGGCTCGGGCATGCACTGCCACCAGTCGATCTGGAAGGACGGCAAGCCGCTGTTCGCCGGCGACGGCTACGCGGGCCTGTCGGACACCTGCCTCTATTACATCGGCGGGATCATCAAGCACGCCAAGGCGATCAACGCCTTCTCCAACTCGACCACCAATTCCTACAAGCGCCTGGTGCCGGGCTATGAAGCCCCGGTGAAGCTGGCATATTCGGCCCGCAACCGCTCGGCCTCGGTGCGCATCCCGTGGGTGTCCTCGCCCAAGGGCAAGCGCATCGAAGTCCGCTTCCCGGACCCGATGGGCAACCCCTACCTGACCTTCGTCGCCCTCTTGATGGCGGGCCTGGACGGCATCGAGAACAAGATCCATCCGGGCGAGCCGCTGGACAAGAACCTCTACGACCTGCCGCCGCGCGAGCAGAAGCGGGTCCCGGAAGTCTGCGGCAGCCTGAAGGAAGCCCTCGACAACCTCGACCGCGACCGCGCCTTCCTGACCAAGGGCGGCGTCATGGATGACGACTTCATCGACGCCTACATCGAGCTGAAGATGGAAGAAGTCGCCCGGCTGCAGCTGCACCCGCACCCGGTCGAATTCGACATGTACTACAAGTGCTAGCGGACTGAGGCCCCGCCGGGGGCTTCACCGCCAGAGCTTCGAGAGGCGGCGCGCCGGATGCGGTGCGCCGCCTTTTCGTTTGACTCATTCATAACCACCTGATTATCAATACGGCATGGAACCCTCGCCGGACGGAGCCTTCCGGGCGCTCGCCGACCCCACCCGGCGCAAGCTGTTCGAGCGTCTGAGCCGCGAGGGCGGGCTGACCGTCCACGGCCTGACGAACGGGTCCGGCGTCTCCCAGCCGGCGGTCTCCAAGCACCTGGCCGTGCTCAAGCGCGCAAGGCTGGTGGAGGACCGGCGCGAGGGCCGCGAGACGCGCTACCAGGCCCGCCCCGAGGGCCTGTCGGCGCTGGTCGACTGGCTCGGGATCTACGCCGCCTTCTGGCGCGATCGCTTCGACCGGCTCGAAGACCTGTTGAACCGCATGGACCAATAATCCCCGGAGACGTCCGCCATGAGCATGGCCGAAGACACCAAGAGCATCGTCGTCGAACGGCTGATGCCCCATCCGCCCGAGAAGATCTGGCGGGCCCTGACCCAGAGCGCCCTGATGGCCGAGTGGTTGATGCGCAACGATTTCCAGCCGGTGGTCGGGCGCCGGTTCAACTTCCACGCCACCCCCATCCCCGGCGCCTGGAACGGCGTTTCCGATTGCGAAGTGCTGGAGGTGACGCCGTTCTCCAGGCTGGTCTGGCGCCAGCAGGCCTCGGGCGAACAGCAGGCCGAGGGCCTCGATTCCATAGTGACCTGGACCCTGACGCCCGCCGAGGGCGGCACGCTGGTGCGCATGGAGCAGTCCGGGTTCCGGCCCAAGGACGAGATGGGCTACCAGATGATGAGCGGCGGCTGGCCCCGGATCGTCGCGGGCCTGGAGCGCGTCGCCGGCGCAGCGGGCTAGGGCCGCCTAACCTGCCAGCCGCACGGCCGCGTAGATCACCGCCATGCCGAGGGCGGTTGAGATACTGGTCCAGGGATGCGGATGACCCTGGTGGCTTTCCGGCGTCAGGACCGATGCCCCGATATAGAGGAAGGCGCCGGCGAAGACCGCCAGCAGCAGCGCCAGCGAGGCCGCCGGCACGGGCAGCAGCTGCGACGCGGCGATGCCGAGGATCGGGGCGATGGCGTCGGCGATCAGCCAGCCCCGCGCGGTGCGGGCGTTCGAATTGGTCAGGCTGAGGCTGACGGTGTTGACCCCGTCCGAGAAGTCGTGGGCGAGCACGGCCAGGGCCAGCACCACCCCCGCCCCGGTCGAGACGTGGAAGGCCAGGCCGATGCCCAGGCCGTCGAGGAAACTGTGGGTGGTCAGGCTGGCCGGCCCGAGATGGCCGGCGCCGGGCCCAGAGAGCCGCTTCATCAGGCGGTCCAGCGCCATATAGGCGACGAAGCCGATGCCGGTGAAGGCGAGCACGTCGCGCAGCCCGGTGGTTTTCGACGCCAGCTCGGCGGCTTCCGGGATCAGGTCGAACAGGGCCACGGCGATCACCGCGCCGGCGCTGAAACCCAGAATGAAGCGCAGGTGGCCCCGCACCTTCAGCGCCAGGGCGCCGCCGAGATAGGTCATCGCGGCCGTGGCCAAGCCGATGACCGCGAGCATCAGCGGCGCCGGCAATGCCTGCACTAGTCCGTGCATCTGTTCGGGAGATCCCTGCCCTAGCCCGCCGCGGTCCGGGCGACGCTGGCCTGTTAGACCATCGAACCCGGTCAGGAAACGCCCGTCTCCACCGCCATCCGAACCAGGTCGGCGGTGCGCGCCACGCCGAGCTTGGCCTTCATCTGGGTGAGGGTGTTGGCCACGGTCTTGTAGCCGACCCCCACGGCGTCGGCGATCTCGGCCAGGCTGCGGCCCTGGCCGAGCAGGCGCATGATCTCCAGCTCGCGGGCGGTCAGCTGCCCCATCGGCTGGGCCCCGCCGCCGAGCGCCAGGCCCTGGGCGATCTCCTGCTCGACATAACGGCCGCCGGACGCCACCCGCTGCACCGCGGCCAGCAGCTCGTCGGGCGCGATGTTCTTGCTGATGTAGCCGGCCGCCCCGGCCTCCAGGGCCCGCGTCACATAGAGCGGTTCGGCATGCATGCTGAACACCAGCACTCGGGCGCGGCTGGTCCGGACGATCCGTTTCAGCAGCTCCACGCCCCCGAGCCCCGGTAGATTGAGGTCGAGGATCACCAGGTCGATGGCGAGTCGGCGAAGGGCGACCAGGGCTTCGCGGCCATCGGAGGCCTCGTGCACCTCATGCGGGAAACTGGAGGCGATCAGCCGTCTCAGCCCATCGCGGACGATGGCATGATCGTCGACCAGCAGGATGTTCATGTCGCCGCCTTGGCGCGGCGCGGGGCGCGCCGCTTGCGACCGGCCGGCAGGGTGGCGGTCACCGTCCAGCCGCGGTCCGGAGCGCTGGCGGCGATATCGAAATCGCCGCCGGCCATGGCCACGCGCTCGCGCATGCCGGCGATGCCGAAGCCGGGCTCGCGCCTGGGACCGGGCTCGGCGCCTTGGCCGTCGTCGCGGACCTCGACCACCAGCTTGCCGGCATCCGTCTGCGACAGGGCGACTCCGATCTCGGTGGGGCGACCGTGCCTGACGGCGTTGCTGAGGCCTTCCTGCACCACCCGGAAAGCAGCCTCCCGCACGTCCTCCGAGAGCCGGCCCTCGTCGATGTTCACGGCGAGGACGAAGGCGATCTCCGGGCTGCGGCTCTCCCAGAAGCCCACCAGGTCGCGGACCGCAGGCTCCAGGCCGAGCTCCACCAGGCGGGCGGGACGCAGGCGCCCGAGGATCTCGCGGACCCGGGCCTGCATGTGCGCGACGCTGGCCTGGATGGCCTTGACCTGTCCGGCGACCGCCTCGGTGCGGCCCGCGGCGGCGAGCTGGCCGGCCACGGCGGCGTCGACGTTCACCGCGAAGAGATAGGGGCCGATGTCGTCGTGCAGGTCGCGCGCGAGTTCGGCGCGCTCCTCGTCCTGCAGCTTCAGCAGCTGCTCTTCCAAAAGCCGGTTGCGGCCGCGCATCGAGGCCAGCTGGCCGGCCATCAGATTGAAGGCGCGGCCGATGCCGGCGATCTCCGACACCCCGCCCTCGGTGACGCGGATCTGGTAGTCGCCGGCGCCGATCAGCCGGAACGAGGCGGCGAGCTCTTCGAGCGGCCGCAGGGCCCGCCCGATCAGGAGATAAACCAGGCCGCAGCCCAGCACGCAGGCCAGGAACAGCACGATCAGCAGGTCGGCGAAGTTCAGCCAGGAGTCGGCCAGGTCGGCCGCGGGAGCCGGCTCCAGGCGAATGGCGCCTTGGCGGTCTGGGGCCGGCAGGGTCACCGGCTGCAGCGCGGGCTCGACCAGGGCGGCGAACCAAGCCGGCGCGGTATGGGCGGGCCGGAAGGGCGTGGAGGCGAACAGCGGCTGACCCTCGGGTCCCAGCAACACGGCGCGGACGTGCCGGTCCCCGTCATAGGCCGTCACCAACCCCTCGAGCGCGGACGCCTTTGCGGCCCCACGGGCCAGGAGTTCGTTGTGAAGGCTGCGCTCGGCGCCCTGGAGCGCGACGCCCAGCTCCGAATGCAGGGCCGAGTGCGCCCGGACGCCAGCCAGGACCGCGCCCAGCGCGGCGATGATCGACAGCACCAGCGCTATGGCGACGAGAGCTCGGCTTCTTAGGGACATGGCTCTGACGAACGGGCGGGGACGACGGATCTTCGGGCGCTCCGGGGCCGCAACAGGACCACCACATACCGCGTCCGTCGCTTTGGGAAAAATTCCCGAGCGAAGCGGGAACTCCGCCTCTGCCGCGGGCAGCGGGCGCCTTCTAAGCCTGGGTCATGCCCTTGCCGACAGGCGCCAGCGCCCAGCTCTTCCTCTTCGCCGCTGCGGCGCTCGCCCTCACGGCCCCCCACGCCAAGGCCCAGGACGCGAACAGCCAGCCCACGGCTTCCAGCAAGGCGCCCGCCAAGGCGTCGGAGGTGGTGGTCACCGCCCGCCGCCTCGATGCGGCGCGGCAGACCATCGAGCCCTCGCTGGGGGCGTCGACCTATTC
The DNA here is from genome assembly GCA_036509495.1 of Caulobacteraceae bacterium. GTDB lineage: Bacteria > Pseudomonadota > Alphaproteobacteria > Caulobacterales > Caulobacteraceae > JANWHQ01. Next base: position 1,275 of record DATCFQ010000314.1, on the reverse strand, counting down.
GCTCTCCAATCAGCTGGTGAACATCCTGCCGGCCGGCGAGAACGTGCAGCTGAACCAGGTGCTGCTGCAGGCCCCGGGCGTGGTGCAGGACTCCTTCGGCCAGCTGCACGTGCGCGACGACCACGGCAATCTCCAGTACCGGATCGACAATGTGATCCTGCCCGAGGGCCTGCAGGTGTTTGGCCAGACCCTGAGCCCGCGCATCGCCTCGAACGTCGAGCTGATCACCGGCGCCCTGCCCGCCCAGTACGGGCTGCGCACGGCCGGCATCGTCAACATCACCACCAAGACCGGCTTCGGAAACGGCGGCCAGGTGTCGATCTATGGCGGCTCGCACGACATGGTCGAGACCGCGGGCGAGTATGGCGGCTCATGGGGCGCCAACAGCCTCTATGTCTCGGGCAGCTACACCCACACCGGCGTGGGGATCGAGTCGCCGGACAACAGCTCGACGCCCCTGCACGACGCCTCCAACCAGTACCAGGGCTTCGTCTATTTCGACCACATCCTGAACGACAGGAGCCGCGTCTCGGTGTTCGCGGGAACCTCGCAGTCCAACTTCCAGATCCCGGATCTGCACGGCGTGCACCCGAGCTTCGCCCAGGACAATGGGATCAACGGCCTGGGCCCGGGCGGCGCCCTGCTGGTCGATGGCCAGAGCGACTACCTGTCCAACGATCTGGACGAGCGGCAGAGCGAAGGCACCACCTACGCCGCCGTCAGCTATCTCTATTCCACCGACAAACTGACCCTGCAGGCCTCGCTGTTCGGTCGCTATTCGACCCTCGCCTTCAGGCCAGACCCCCAGGGCGACCTGCTGTTCGACGGCATCGCCCAGGACGCCGACAAGAGCGACACCGCCGCGGGCCTGCAGCTCGAGAGCGTCTACCAGGCCACCGACGCCCACACGATCCGCTCGGGCGTCATCGTCGAGGGCGACCGGGCGATCAGCCGCACGACCTCGCTGGTGATCCCGCTGGTCACCGACCTCGCCGGGAACACCTTCCAGGCCTCGGGGACGCCGATCAGCATCGTCGACGACAGCGCCAAGACCGCCTGGACCTACAGCGCCTACCTGCAGGACGAGTGGAAGCTGCTGCCTAGCCTCACCCTGAACTACGGCCTGAGGTTCGACGTGCTCAATTCCTATCGCCACGAGCACCAGTGGAGCCCGCGGGTGAATGCGGTCTGGACGCCGCTGCAGGGGATGAGCGTGCACGCCGGCTATGCCCGCTACTTCACCCCGCCGCCGTTCGAGCTGGTGGCGGTGGAAGC
>DATCFQ010000313.1:0-2538 GCA_036509495.1 Caulobacteraceae bacterium | reverse complement strand
ATCCTTGGGGCCTGGCCTTCCTACCGGACGGCCGCCTGCTGGTGACCGAGCGCCCCGGCCGCATCCGCATCGTCGGCAAGGACGGCTCGCTGTCGCCGGCGATCGCAGGTACGCCGGCCGTCCACATCCAGCAGATCTCGGGCATGCAGGACGTGGCGCTGGACCCGCACTTCGCCCAGAACCACATCATCTACTGGACCTTCGTCGAGGCGCGCGGGCCGGAAGGCCCGAAGACCAGCACGGGCGTCGCCCTGGCCAAGGGCCGCCTGGTGGAAGGGCCCCAGCCCAAGGTCGAGGACGTCAAGATCATCTACCGCCAGAAGCCGGACCTGGTGACCGAACACTCCAACTACGGCGGCCGGATGGTGTTCGGCGCCGACGGCTATCTCTACCTGACCCTCGGCGACCGCGACGGCTTGGACGTCCGGCACTACATCCAGGCGCTGGACAATGGCGTCGGCAAGATCGTCCGTATCAAGACAGACGGCTCGGCCGCGCCAGGCGGCCCCTTCGCCAACACCAAGGGCGCCCTGCCCGAGATCTGGGCCTATGGCCTGCGCAACACCCTGGGCATCACCTTCCGCGGCAAGACCGGCCAGCTCTGGGTGGTCGACGTCGGCCCGCGCGGCGGCGACCTGCTCGCGCGCGTGCTGCCCGGCAAGGACTATGGCTGGCCGCTCGGCCACTTCGGCCAGGAATACTCCGGCGAGCAGGTGGGCAAGGGCCCTCATCTGGCCGGCATGGAGGAGCCCAACTACTACTGGGACCCGGTGATCTCGCCCTCCAGCGTGATGTTCTATGACGGCAAGCTGTTCCCGGCCTGGAAGGGATCGGCCTTCGTCACCTCGCTCACCCAGCAACACCTGGTGCGGCTGGACATGAAGGGCGACAGGGTCGTGGGCGAGGAGCGGCTGCTGGCCGACCAGCACGAGCGCCTGCGCGAGGTCATCGAAGGCCCCGACGGCGCGCTCTATGTGATCACCGACAACGCCAAGGGCCGGATCCTGCGGCTGGCCCCGTAGGACTTGCCGACCGCAACGGCGCGCTCCCTTATGGGCCCTTGGGCAGGCCGGGACCGCGAACATGGTGATCATCGACGAACTGAAGGCGCTGGATAAGACCCAGAGGGCCGCCTTCATCGCCGCCCTGCTCGGCTGGGCGCTCGACGCCTTCGACTACTTCCTGCTGACTTTCGTCCTGGCGGACATCGCCAAGGAGTTCTCCACGCCTGGTCATCCGGTGAAGATATCCGACGTCAGCCTCGCCCTGCTCCTGACCCTGGCCGCGCGCCCATTCGGGGCCCTGGTCTTCGGACGCCTGGCCGACCACTTCGGACGCCGGCCGATCCTGATGATCGACGTCGCGCTCTATTCGGTGCTAGCCGTCGCCTCCGCTTTCTCGCCCAACCTGACGGTGCTCCTGATCCTCAGATGCCTGTTCGGCTTCGCCATGGGCGGCGAGTGGGGCATCGGCGCCTCGCTGGCGCTGGAGACCATCCCGGCCAAGAGCCGCGGCGTGGTCTCCGGCATCCTGCAGGAAGGCTATCCGATGGGCTACTTCCTGGCCGCCATCGCCAACCTGTTCCTGCCGGATATCGGCTGGCGCTGGCTGGTGGGCCTGGGCGCCCTGCCGGCCCTCCTGATCCTCTACATCCGCCGCAACGTTCCCGAATCCCCCGCCTGGGAAGCGGCGCGGGAGGAGGCGAAGTCGCGGGGCGAGCCGCACGGCAGCTTCCTCGGCGCCATGCGCGGCAAGTGGCCCCTGCTCGTCTACGTGGTCTTCATGATGACCTTCTTCAACTTCTTCAGCCACGGCACCCAGGACCTCTACCCGACCTTCCTCAGGGTCCAGCACCACTTCTCGGCCGGGACCGTCACCGCCCTGACCATCGTCCTGAACCTCGGCGCGGTGGTGGGGGGGCTGATCTTCGGAGCGCTTTCCGAGCGCATCGGGCGGCGCAAGGCCATCGTCCTGGCGGCCCTGATCGCCCTGCCCGTCATCCCGCTCTGGGCCTTCTCGGCGACGCCCCTGATGCTGGGGGCGGGGGCCTTCCTGATCCAGATCGCCGTCCAGGGCGCCTGGGGGGTCGTGCCGGCGCATCTGAACGAGCTCTCGCCCCCGGGCGCGCGCGGCGCCTTCCCCGGCTTCGCCTACCAGCTCGGCAACCTCTTCGCCGCCGGCAACTCCTTCATCCAGGCCCGCATCGCCGAGACCCACCACAACAACTACGGCTTGGCCCTGGCGCTGGTCTGCGGCGTGGTCGCCATATTGGTCGCCGTATCGGTGGGCTTCGGCCCTGAGGCCAAGGGCGTGGCCTTCGGCAAGGAGCCGGCGACTTAGCGTCGACCACGAATCCCGGGTGCGTTTGACACCGTCGAAGGGCTTACGCTGCCGCTCGCTCCCCGGCTATGCTGTGACGGTTACGGCGGCGGGGCGCGGGCCAGGCCCGCCAGGACAGCGCCGCCGACGAGGGAGACTTCAGACGATGCCCAGCTTGCGTGCGGCCGCCGTGACGGCGATGGGGATGATCGCCTTGCT
>DATCFQ010000312.1:0-5384 GCA_036509495.1 Caulobacteraceae bacterium | reverse complement strand
CTTCAGCCGCAGCTTCAGGTCGGTCGTCTTCTCTTCAGTCTCGATCCGGGTGAGGGCGAGGGTGGTGCTAGGCTGGCGCGCCATGGAGGGCTCCTTGTTCGGCGTAGAGGAAACGGTCGATCGCCGTGAAGGCGAGATCGGTGAGCTTCAGATTGTGGGCCAGCATGTGCGCGCGGACCCTCACGCACAGCCGGCAGGAGACCCGCACGGAGATGCGGTCCTTGGCTCCGCGAACGGCCGGGAACGGGACCGCCACGCCGGCGTCCAGAGCGTCGGAAAGCTGGGCGAAGGCCCGCTCGTAGATGCACCGCACCGATCCGCGCGGGGACTTGCGCTTCAGTCGCTCGGCGGCCTGGATCATCTGCTGGTGCAGGCCTTCGGGCAGAAAAAGCCCGAGCTTCTCGGCGGGAGGGGTCATGGCAAACTCGTTCACTGATAGGGGGCGAGGATCATGTCTTTGTTGACGATCACCCGAAGCGGCCAGCCGGCGCGGACCCGGATGGTAGGTTGGCGGTTCAGGTCGCGCTCGGTGATCCTCTGCCCGACCTGCTGGGCTTCGTTGGAGACGCCGCTGGTGGCGCTGTTGATGACCAGGCCGCCGGAACTACGCGCGCCGGCGTCCTGGGCGGAGGCCGCGCCGACGCTGAAGAGAGTCGAGAGCACGACCCCCTTGGCGAGCTGCCAGAAGTGGCCATCGGTCTGATCCTGCAGGCCGCTGGCCCCGGTGAGATCCGCCCCGGTCATCGAGCCGATATTGATCGACCGCCCGTTGGGCATGATGATCCGGTTCCAGGCGACCAGGGCCCGGCTCTGGCCGTAGGCGACCTGGCTGTCGTACTGGCCGATCAGGCGCGAGCCCTGCGGGATCAACACCGTGCGCCCGGTCGCGTGGTCGTAGACGGGCTCGGTAACCTGGGCGATCACCTCGCCGGGCAGGTCGGAGTTGATCGCGGTGATCAGGGCGGCCGGGATGATCGTTCCGGCCTTCACCTCCCACGGGCTGATCGCATCGCGGAGGGGATTGGTCAGGTAGTCGTCGGCCCGCGAGCCGGCGGCGAACTGGCGCTTCTCGCCCTGGCCGTTCTGGGCCTGGATCTCGGCGACATCGCGCGCCCGTCCGCCGGGCTCCTGGGCCACGAACGCGACGGGCGTGGGAGGGGCGGCGGCCTCGGACGCGCCCTGGGCGCCGCCGAAGAACGGACTTCCGGATCGAGCCGCCTTGGCCTGGGCCACAGCCTCGACCACGGCCGGGTCCGGCTGAGCAGGTGGGGCGGCGGCGCCCGCTAAAGGCTGAGCGCCGCCGACGGCGGGCGGCATCGCGGCCAGGCCCGGCGGACTGGCCGCGGCCTTGACCGCCGGATCGGCGTAGCCCTGGGCGTAGCGGTTGGCGATCTCCGGCTGTTGCGGGTTGTCGGTTTCCGCCGCCGCCTGCAGGTCGTCATGTTTCTTGGGGTGAGAGTTGGCCCCGCCGAAACCGAGATAGAACCCAAGGCCCACGATGCTGGCGAGGACCGCCGCGCCGGCCAGCAGAACCTTGCGGTTCCATCGGGTGACGGGCAGGCGCGGCGCCGCCAGCACGCTGGCCGGCGCGGCTTTGCGTTCGGGCGCGGCGGACCGTGCATCGCCAAACAGCGGCTCTGGCAAGGGATGGTTCATGGGATCAGCCTCCCTGGCCGGCGGGGCCGGTCCCACCGGTGCGGGTGATCCGCACGACGGTCTGGGGCTTCTCGCCGAGGCGCAGTTCCGCGACGTCGATCAGGCGGTCTACAACGTAGTAGCCGCCCAGGAGCCGGTAGTTGACCAGTTGCGCCTGATCCTTTGGGCCGATCAGGAACAGCGGCGGCGCCTCGCTGGAGCCGAGGTTGGCCGGGAACTGGATATAGGTCTTCAGGCCGTCATCGAAGACGCGCAGCGGCTGCCAGCGTGGGCCGTGTCGGGCGTGGACCGCTTCGACCTTGTAGCTGAAATTCAGGTGGTCGACGCTCGTCTGGCCGAGGGCCGATTGCACGGCCGCGGCGCTGGCGGCCTGCTGCTCGCGCATCTGCTCCTGCGGATAATTCCAGGTGACGACGCTGGTGTAGGCGTCACCCTCGCGGCTGACGGCCTCCAGGAGGTAGGTTCGCTGGTCCGTGGTCAGGATGATGTTGGTCCGCAGATCGCCGCGGATCGGCTTGACGACCACGATCACCTGCTCCGTCGCGCCGACGCCCTCGACGGTCTCGCCCAGCACCCAGCGCACGGTGTCGCCGGCGGCTTTGGAGATCAGCTTCTCGCCCGGCCGCAAGGTGATGGCGGTCAGGAAGCGGGGACTTGTGTTGACCGTGTAGAGCCGGCCCGGCTCGTAGTCGTAATAGAGCGTCGCATTGACATAGGCGCCGGCGGTCGGCCGCGAGCGCGATGAGCTGTTGGCCCGCTCAACGGTGCGGATCGACCCGCTCGCCCTGCTCGTATGTCGCCGCCTGTGCGGCGGGATTGGAACCAGCGCGGCCGCGCCCACGGGAGCCGCGGGAGCGATGGTCAGCCCGGCCGCGGGCTTGGCGGGCGGCGCTTGCGCCGAGGCGTCGGCTGCGCCTGCGAGGGCGATGCCGATGGCGAGGGTCGAGGCTCCTAGAGCCCGGAGAAATCTGTCACGCATGATGCTAAAGCTCCCGGCTCCACTGGAATGTTGTGATGAAGATGCCGAGCGGGTTCGCCCTGAGCTCGGCCTCGTTCTTGGGTGGGTTGATCTTGGCCGTGAACAGGCCCGTCCAGTTCTCGGTGGCGCTGCTGACGCCCTGGTCGAAGGTCGTTTCGCGCCACTGCACCTGGTAGGTGTTCGGACTGCGGGGGAGCACCGAGACGATCTCGACGTTGACGGCCTGGGCGCCGGCGTTGGCGAAGGGATCGTGGCTCTTGGCGTAGTCGTTGAGCTGGCCGATCCCGGGCCCGGCGACGAAGCGGTAGGCGCCGGTCCAGTTGTCGCGGATCACGATCGGGTCGATGCTTTTCGACCGGGTCAGCTTCACCCAATCGGCCAGGAAGTATCCGATCACGGCGGTCGAAGGGCTGTAGTTCTGATCGGCGAGTTCGATCCGCCCGGGGCGGCCGTACTTGTCGATCGGCACCACATAGGTGGCGATGTTGGTGTGGCTGGACTGATAGATGAAGCCGCCCAGCGACAGGGCCGCCAGGCCGATCGCGCCGAACGCCGCAAAGCGCCAGTTCTTCGCCTGTGAGGCGGCCGAGCCGATGCGGTTGTCCCATTCCTGGCTGGCCCGCTGATAGGGGCTCTCGGTCGGGCCGGAGCTCCCGTAGCGGTCGTTTGGTCGTCTGAAGGCGTTCAGCATCTTCGATCATCCGATCTCGGGTTAAGCCTCAGGGTCATCACGGGACCGAGCTGGCGTTGCCGCCATTCCAGGGCCGACGCCGTCCGAACCGGCCGCGGCCGCCGCGGTCGCGCTACGCGCGGCGCCGCTCCAACCGCCGCCGGGGCGGGCTCTGGCGCGGGCGACCGTCTGGGAGGGCGAGGGTTGCGGAGTGGGATTGGCGGACTCGTCGGCCGCAGCGACGTCGGCAGACGGCGCGGCCGACCCGGATCCGGAAGGACTGGAGGCGCGGTTCTGGGAGGACGCTTCCGAGGAGGACGCTCGAGCCGCGCCGCCAGCCGGGCTCGATGGTGCGGGACCGCCAGGACCAGCCGCACCCGATCCGCCTGGCGCGCCCGGGGAACCCGAAGGCCCGCCGCCAGAGATCGCGCCTGCGGCGGACTTTGCCGCCGAGACCTTCTGCGCGCCGGCAGCGACCGCGCCGCCGGCCATGCGGGCGGCCAGGCCGACGCCAGCGACGCCGGCCGCCACACCCGCCGCGCCCATGACGGCGCTGCCTGCGTTGAGCTGGGGCCCGCCGCTGATCAGCGCTCCGGCGATCGCGGGGATCTTGAGCGCCAACATGACCATGACGACCGCTCCAAGAAGCAGTCCCACGTCCTCATTGATGTCGGGGGCCGCCGAGACTGTGTAAGTGTCGAAGACCGACGTCCCGAGGCTGACGACGATCGCCAGCGCCATGAGCTTGATGCCGACCGAAACGACATAGCCGATGGCCCGCTCGCTCATGAACGAGGTCTGGGTCAACACTCCAAAGGGCACAGTGACGAACGCGATCAGCGTGACGATGTGAAATTCGATGATCGTGACCACGATCTCGATCGCCAGGATGACGAACGCGATCAGGATGCCGATCGCGGCGATCAAGGCCATCAGCACGACGTCGATGTGCGCGAAAAACTCGATCGGCCCGGGGGCGATCTGTTTGACGTAGAGCATCAGCGCCTTGACCACTTGGATTCCGGCAAGGACGACCTTGGACGGCGATGTGGTGAAGTCGGAAAGCGACATCGCGCCGCCGCCGGCCTTTAGCCCGAGGGCAGCGAAACCGTTGACGACCGTCTTGGTGAGGGTCGGCCATTGGGTGACGAGGAACGCAAAGAATCCGACCAGCAACACCTTGCGGACAAGGGACGCGAGGACATTCTGGTTCTCGTCGATCGCCCAGAGGATCGCGGTCACCACGATGCTTATGACGACCAAGCTCGCGAGGGTCGCCGAAACATCGCCCTGGATGAGGCCGAAGCCAGCATCGACCTGCCCTCTGAACTTATTGAGGAAGTCGTCTAGTGCGGCGGGATCAGCGGTCGCCATTGAAGGGTCCTGTTGTGGAGCGGTTCAGAGACTGTTGGGGTTGGTCACGCGGCTCTTGGGCTTCTTGACGGCCCAGAAACGGTCGCTCTCGACTTGGCCGGCGGCGACCGCTGCGTTGACGCAGTTCGGGGTCTTCTCAGACGTATCGGGGTCGTTTCTGCATCCCGCGATGGTCTTCGTTCGCTCATCAGCGTGCGCGAGGTAGTAGGCCTTGTCGTGAGCGGGCGTCGGCGGGGTGCAAGCGACAAGGGCGCCCCCAAGGGCCAGGACGACGGCGACTGGAAGGATGCGCATCAGAGTGAGCTCGGGTCTTTGACGCGGCTCGCCGGCTTCTTGACGTTCCAGTACCGCTGGCTCTCGGCAGCACCAGCGGCCTGCGCCGCCTGGGCCTGAGACGCGGCCGTTTGTTCGGCTCGGCCCTGCGTAATCAGGATGGTCTGGAGCTGAGTGAGTTGGGTGCTCAAGGCCGCCAGCAGCTGGTTGGTGGCCTGGATGGCGCCTGTCTGGCCTGCCGCCCCTTGCGAGGCCGTCACGGCGCTGATTACGGCGTTCGCCGTCGCCGGTTGGGCTTGGACGATCTGGTTTTGCGTGGCCATCGCCTCTTGGAGCGTCTGGCGGCTGTTCGTCTGCCAGCCAGCCAGCGCCTGCGTGATCTGGGCGAAGCTCATCCCCTGCATGTTGGCGGGGTAGGTCTGCTGATACTGC
>DATCFQ010000311.1:0-3233 GCA_036509495.1 Caulobacteraceae bacterium | reverse complement strand
TGCCCGGTCGTCAGCGGGGCAGGCAGTGAAGGCAGATCGACCGAGAACCGCACATTCGACGGTGGCGTGAAGTGCGCATCCAGCCGATTGAAGTTGATTGCCGCCGGGCTGTCGGAAACGACGTCCGGGACTTTCTGGGTGGTGGCAGGCTGCCAGGCGCCGAGTTGGAACGCGAGCGCGATCAGCAGGCCGAGAAGCGCCGCGACGACGCACAAAATCGCCCCGAACAAGTAGAGCGTTCGTGCGGTCGGAAGAACCAATTTCGTCTGCAGTCGGTCGAGCCAGCGCACCTGCAGAGATTGCAGCCAGTCTTCCATGTCGACGCCTCCCCCACAGACATTGTTAACCCATGACCATGTCCACCTCAACGGCCAGTTGTGAGGCCCGTTGATAGGTGGTGTTCGGGCGATATCGGAAGCCCCGGCTCAATTCACAAAGCGGTGGTTGATCCCGGACGGGCGCCGCCGGCATGAGCCAACCAGGACTTCGACACGGCCTTCCTCGACAACCTGACCCAGACCCAGACCCCGACGCCCTGCGCCGCATCGGCCACAAGGAATTCATCACCCTGGCCGGCTCGGAGGGCGTGGAGCTGATCATGTGGCTGGTGATGCGCGGCGCCCTGGGCAAGGGCGCACGCGAACTGCACCGCTTCTACCACGTGCCCGCCTCCAATACGGCGGTGGGCCACATGGTGCTGGCGCCCGCCTGATCCAGGCGGGCCCGGCGCCATCGGCCCCGTTCAGCGCACGGGATCGAACATCAGCACCCGCGCGCTGCCTGCGATCATCCGCGGCCTTTGGCCGGCCGGGGAGTTGGGATCCTGATCCGCCACGGGCACGAACAGCCGGCCCGTCACTGTATCCACGGTCATGGTCCGGCCGCTGACCACCGTCTTGATGTCCTCGAGCTGGGTGTACTTGTCGGGGGACGTCTCCTCATAGACGCTGATCGTGCCGTCCCGGCCGTTGGAGCTGAACACCCGCTTGCGGTTGCTGTCGAAGGCGACGGCGTCGTTGCCCCGGCCGATGGTCAGCTCGGTCACCAGCTTGCCGTTGCGGGTGTCGACCACCATCATCTTAGCGTTCACGCAGCCGACGAAGGCCCGGTGGTTGCGGCCGTCGACCGCCAGGCCATGGGGGCGCTCGCAGTCGGCGATCGGCCAGCGGGCGATGACGCCATTGGTGCGCGGATCGACCTCGATCAGGTCGCGCTTCTCCACCCCGGCGATGAACACCTTGTCGTCGGAGCCGACCGGGAACTCCATCCCCTCGCCGACATCGATGGTGGCCACCGCCTTGTCGCTGCGGGGATCCACCACGGTGATCGTCTTGGAATCGCCCTCCACCACGAAGACATGGCCGGTGCCCCGGTCGAAGGCGATGCCGTCGGCGTCCTGGGCGGCGGGAATGCGGTCCCTGATCTTCAGGGTCTTGAGATCGAAGGCGATGGCCTGGCCGTTGCGCCCGTCGTCGCTGAAGCCCTGGCCGGTGGCGGCCGAGATGGCGATCCCGTGGGTTCCGCCGGGAATGCCTTCGACATTGCCGATCAGCTTGCCGGCCCGGCCGTCGATCACCGCCACCTTGTCGGCGTGGGCGACATAGACCCGGCCGGTGATCGGATCGGACAAGGCGTAGTCCCAGAACGCCGGATCGCCCAGCGGCACGGCGCCGGCGGCCTTGTAGGCGGCCGCGGCCAGGGCCGAACTGGCGCAAAGGCCCAGGAGGGCCGCCATCAGCAGCGGCGCGGCGGCGCCCGCGACCCTGGGGGCCGTGAGCGAGGGGCGCGATGCGCCCTTGGTCGAGTGTTCCTGCATGGAAGCCTCCTTGGTTTCAGGCCGCGGCCTGGTGATGGGTATCGGAACGCACGCCGCCGATCAGGCGGTAGAAGGCGGGCATGGCCAGCAGCACCAGGGGGCCCTGCGCGATCAGGCCGGCGATGATGGCGATGGCCAGGGGCCGTTCCATCTCCGAACCCTTGCCGAGCGCCAGCGCCAAGGGCGTCAGGGCGAGGATGGCTGCAAGGGTGGTCATGGCGATGGGCCGTAGCCGGTTCACGCCGGCGTCGATGAGCGCCTGCTCGGGCGGGACCCCCTCGGCGATCCGGGCCTCGTATTCGGTGAAGTAGAAGATCGCCACCTCGGTGGCGATGCCGATGATCATGGTCATGCCCATCAGGGCCATGATGTTGAGCTCCACCCCGGTGATCCAGAGTCCGATGGCGACGGCCGTGGCCGCGGCCAGGGGAGCCATCAGAATGGCGAAGGCGACGCGAAAGCTCTCGTAGATGAACAGCAGCAGCACGAAGACGGCGGCCACGGCGGCGGCGAACACCATGGCCATGCCGCGGAAGGCGGACTTCTGCTCGGCGTAGAGTCCGCCCATCTCGAAGCTGACTCCGGCCGGCAGGCCCATCTTGGCGACGAGATTCTGGACATCCTTGGCGGCCGAGCCGGTGTCGCGGCCCTCGACCCGCGCGGTCACGGCGTCCATGCGCCTGAGGTTCTCGCGCGCGACCTCGGCCTCGCCGTTCTGGTTCTGCACGTCCGCGATCCGGCTCAGGGGAAACAGGTGGCCGTCGCCCGCCTTGAGCATCAGGCCCTCGATCTGCTCGACCCGGCCGCGGGCGGCGGCGGGGATCCAGGTCCGCACGCCCACCAGGTAGGGCCCGGACTGCACCTGCGTGGCCACGTTGCCGGAGAGCAGGTCGGTGATCTGCTTGCCCGCCTCGCCGGGCGCGATCCCCTCGAGCGCGGCGCGGGCGGGATCGATGCGGATGTCGAGGCTGTCGCCGGCGATCACCACCCCGTTCTTGATCTCGGTCACCCCCTTCACCTTGCCGATCAGGTCGGCGACCTTCTGGCCGGTGGCGTGCAGCAGCTCCTGGTTGTCGCCATAGAGCTTGACCTCGATCGGCTGGGGCACGGCGGTCAGGTCGCCGATCAGGTCTTCCATCAGCTGGGCGGTCTCGATCTCCAGGCCTGGCACGGTCGACTGCACCCGGCCGGCGACCTCCGCCATCACCTGTTCGATCGGCCGGCGTCCCTTGGCCTTCAGACGGACGAAGAAGTCGCCGGTGTTGGGCTCGGTCAGCCCGCCGCCGAGCTGGGCGCCGGTGCGGCGGGAATAGGTGAGGACGTCGGGGGTGGAGCGGATGATCGCCTCGACCTGGCGCATCAGCCGGTCGGTCTCGTCCAGCGACATGCCGGGCGGGGCGACGTAGTCGAGGATGAA
>DATCFQ010000310.1:0-5589 GCA_036509495.1 Caulobacteraceae bacterium | reverse complement strand
CGGCGCGAACATATAGCGCAAGCCGATGGTCACCGAGTTGTCCCACGTCCGGTGGCTGAACTCGCCGAGCGGCAGAGCGATGCCGGTTCCGGTCGGGATCGACAGGGTCGACAGGGTCTGACGGCTGCCCAAGCCGCGGTAGGTCACATCCAGGGCCCACTGCGGGCTGAGATCGAAGGCGGCGCCGCCGATGACCTGCCAGGCGAAGTGCGTCTGATCGCCCTTCACATGGAAGAACTCGGGGCTGGCGTAGACAGGATTGCCGTTCGGCACGCGGATGATGCCGCTGAGCCGAGCCTTGTTGTAGTCGACGCCCACGCCGGCGCCGACGAACGGATGGAACGTCGAATCCGGGAAGAAGTCGTAGATCAGATTGACCATGCCGGTCAGCTGATCGGAGTAGCCGCGCGGCGTACCGCAAGCGCCAGCAGCGCTGTTGGAGGCGCATAGGCCGATCGGTTCGCCAGGACCGCCGACGACGCCCTGAGCCGCGCTGCCGTGGAAGGAGCTCAGGCTCCCGTTACGCCAGCCCAGTTCCAGTTCGGCGCGCCAGTTCGGATCGAACCGGTAGCCGAGCCGGGCGAAAGCCGCCCAGTCGGTCTTGGTGTGAAGACGCCACTTCGCCGGAAGGCCGTTCGGCCTGAGGCCGGCGGAGTGCGCCGCTGGGGTTCCGTTGTCCCAGTGAGCGCCGACGTCCCAAGCGGAATACCAGCCGTTGGGTTCTGCCCCGGCGGCGGCGGACGCTAGAAGTAATGCAAGTGCGGCTCCGCCCAACGGAGCAAGATTACGTGGTCTCATGGAGTACCCCCTTATTCGCAAGCCCGGTTCAGCCCCGTTGAAGCTGTCTGGGGCGTGGCTCGGAACGGCTGAGCCAGACCCTAGTTCCCGGGAACCGGACGCGGACTTGGTCCAAAGTCATTCAAGGTCGTCGTTTTGTGGCGCCCAAGCCACAGTTCTTATCGAGCCGAGGCCTGGACATTCGAAAACATGGTTCAACGGCTCCGCACCAGGGACGGACCCGCGCCGGTACTGTTATGCCCCCGAGTGCTGTGGCGCAATGCCCGGATGCGACAAATCGTCCATCTGTTGCCCGAAAACCGCGGCGTGGCGTTCGTCCCGAACGAGTATTAATCAAGCATTCAGCCTGTAGACCAAAGTTTCAGCCCCGCTGCTCGATCGGAGCGAAGCAGTAGCGGCGCCGGTCGCCCGCCGCTTGCCAAATCAAGTTGCAGATAGCCGGTGGTCTAGGCGGCGCTCGGGGCATGTTCCGCGGCGTAACGCTTGACCGCCTCTGCCCGCATCTTCTTGCGGCGATAAACCTCCGCGTGGCGGACGAAGCCCGCCTTCTCGTCCATGGCCGCATAGGCCTGGGCCCGGCCGTCGTTCCAGCCGCGCCGGTGCGGCGTCTCCTCCAGTTCGGCCAGCAGCGAGGGGCGGAAATAGCCAAGGTCGATCTCGGTCTTCAGTTCGGTCCCCGTCAGAGCCCCGGTGTCGAGCATCAGCCGCACCTCTTGCAGCCAGTGCGGGCCGTTGCGATTGACCGCCGACACCCAGGGCTGGGTGTCCATGTCGGTGTAGTGGATCAGCCGGGTCTCGGGATCGAAGTGCTCGAGGCTGTTCCAGGCGAAGGGAACCGCATAGCAGACCTCGCTCTCGGGAAGGATGCACAACTCATGCATCAGCTGCTCATAGGTGTAGCGGCCATCCAGCCCGCCGACGATCTCGTGCACGTCCCATCCGGCGCGGGCGCAATCGATCAGCATCACCGAGGACTGCTTGACCCGTTTGGCGGGCGCGCCGGCCTTGGCGTGGGCGACAGCGTGATCGGGGATCCCTTCCTGGATCGCCACCGTGGCGCCGCCCAGCGAAGTGTCCCAGAGTTCGCCGATGTCACGGAACACCAGCATGTCGGCGTCGAGATAGAGCGCCCTGCCCGCCCGTCCGGCCAGTTCGGGGATGGCGAAGCGGGCGAAGGAGAAGTTGGTGCGCGAGCCCTGGCGTATGTCCCTGGGCTCGGGCAGGTCGAGGTCGATCAGCGGGCAGACCTGGACCGGGCGGCGGGCATGACGGCGGATCGAATGCTCGAGCACGGCCACGGCCAGCAGCTGCGACCGGTCGGTTCCGACATACACCCGCACCAGGTCCTGCATCGACGTCTCCTGCACCGCCGCGGGGCCGCGGCGAAACCAGATTAGCCGAGCCGCTGCGAAGGGGCGAGACGATGGCGTCTTGCCGCCGGGCGCCGGCGCGAACTAGACCAGCACCCCTGGGAAACCACTGAGCTGTTGCGACGTTGTAATCCGTCAGCCTCGCTTGAGGCGCAGCGGGATCGTCGGAGGGGGGATCATGGCCAAGGCATTGATGCATATCCGTCTGGCGGGGCCGACGCATGGCTGATTGCGCCGGCCTCAGGGTGTTCGTGGTCGAAGACGAGACTATCGTCGCCATGCTGCTGGAGCAGATGCTCGAGGAGCTGGAGTGCGAGGTCGCAGGCGTCGCGGGCCAGCTGAACCAGGCCATGGAACTCGCCCGCACCGTCCAGGCCGACATCGCCATCCTCGACCTGAACCTCAGCGGCCAGCGGGTGGATCCGGTGGCCGCGATCCTGGCCGAGCGCCAGGTGCCCTTCATTTTCGCGTCCGGCTATGGCGAAGACGGCCTGGCCCCGGAGTGGCGCGGCCGCCCGGTGCTGCCCAAGCCCTTCCGCCTGGACCAGCTCGAGACCGCCCTGGAATCGGCGTCGGGACGCTAGAAGCGCCCTCCTCCGTTGTCATCCCATGCGCCTGGGGCCGGGATGACACCGAGTCTATTTCGGCCGGAACCGCTTTGACGCCGGGAATCCCTTGGGGACCAGCCGTCCGGCGCCGGCGCGCCGCCCCAGCCAATCGCGCCACTCCGGCCAGGCTCGAGCGCGGCCGGCGGAGTCGATCACGGACGGACCATCGGCCGCGTTGAACGGCAGGCCGTCGCGCAGGCCGCCCTCGCGGTAGCTCTGCAGCTTGACCCCCTTGCCGCGCGGCATCTCGGGAAGCTCGCTCATCGGGAAGATCAGCGCCTTGCCGTTGTCGCCGATCACCGCCAGGTGGTCGCCCACCGCTTCCAGGCAGAAGGCGGCGCCCTTGGAATCTGTGGTCAGCACCTGCTTGCCGGCGCGCTTGGAGGCCACCGCTTCCTCTTCCGGCAGCACGAATCCGTAGCCGGCCTTGGACGCCAGCACGAGTTTGCGGCCCGGCCGGTGGGCGAACACCGCCAGGATGTCGACCCGGTCGTCGAGTTCGATCATCAGCCGCAACGGTTCGCCCTGCCCTCGCCCTGAGGGAAGTTTGTCCCCGGCCAGGGTGAAGAAGCGGCCATCGGAGGCGAAGATCAGCAGCTTGTCGGTGGTTTCCGCCGGCAGCAGGAAGGCCAGCTGGTCGCCCTCCTTGAACTTCAGTTCGGACGGATCCTCGACCTTGCCGCGCTGGGCGCGGATCCAGCCGCGCTCGGACAGGATCACGGTGATCGGTTCACGGACGATCATCGCCTCGACGGCGGCGGCGGCGTCGACCTGCGGCGCATCGGCGAAGCTCGAACGGCCCATCACCCCGCTCGGCCGGCGCTGATCGGTCGGCCGCGGCTTGTCGAGGATCTTGCGCACGTCCCGCAGCCCGACGCCGACCAGCCTCCACTGCGCCCGGTCGGATTGCAGCATGGCGGTGATGCCCTCGCGCTCTTGCGCCAGTTCGGCGTGTTCGCGACGGATCTCCATCTCCTCCAGCCGGGCCAGTTGGCGCAGGCGGGTGTTGAGGATGGCCTCGGCCTGGATGTCGGTCAGTTCGAACCGCTCGATCAGCCGGAGCTTGGGCTGCTCGTCATAGCGGACGATGCGGATCACCTCGTCGAGGTCGAGGTAGACGATCAGCAGGCCGTCCAGGATGTGCAGCCGGGCCTCGATCTTCTCCAGCCGATGGCGCGCGCGGCGGACCAGCACCTCGCGACGGTGGGCGAGGAAGGCCATGAGGCACTGCTTCAGCCCCATCACCCCGGGCGTGGCCCGGGCGTCCAGCACGTTCATATTGATCGGGAAGCGGACCTCGAGATCGGACAGCCGGAACAGGCTCTCCATCAGCACCTCGGGCTCGACGTTGCGCGACTTGGGCTCCAGCACCAGGCGCACGTCCTCGGCGGACTCGTCGCGCACGTCGCCGAGCAGCACCGCCTTCTTGGATTCGATCAGGCCCGCGAGCTGCTCGACCAGGTCGGACTTCTTCACCTGATAGGGCATCTCGGTGACGACGATCTGGTAGGTCCCCCGGCCGGTCTCCTCCCTGAACCAGCGGGCGCGGACCTTCACCCCGCCGCGGCCGGTCTCGTAGGCCTCCTGGATCGAGGACGGCTGTTCGACGATCACCCCGCCGGTGGGAAAGTCCGGACCCGGAACGAAGGCCATCAGCTCGGCGGTCGCAGCGTCGGGCGCCTGCAACAGGTGCAGGCAGGCGTCGATCAGCTCACAGACGTTGTGCGGCGGGATCGAGGTGGCCATGCCGACGGCGATGCCGGACGAGCCGTTGGCCAGGAGGTTGGGGAACCCCGCCGGCAGCACGATCGGCTCGGAATCCTCGCCGTCATAGGTGGCGCGGAAGTCGACGGCGTCCTCGTCAATGCCGTCCAGCAAGAGCTGCGCGGCCTCGGTCATCCGGCACTCGGTGTAGCGCATGGCCGCGGCGTTATCGCCGTCGATGTTGCCGAAATTGCCCTGGCCGTCGATCAGCGGATAGCGCTGGGCGAAGTCCTGGGTCAGGCGCACCAGGGCGTCATAGATCGACTGGTCGCCGTGCGGATGGAACTGGCCCATCACGTCGCCGACCACCTTGGCGCACTTCTTGGCCGACCCCTCCGGGTTCAGCCGCATCCGATGCATGGCATAGAGCAGCCGGCGCTGCACCGGCTTCAGCCCGTCGCGCACGTCCGGCAGCGCCCGGTGCATGATGGTCGACAGCGCGTAGGCGAGGTAGCGCCGCGACAGCGCCTCGGTCAGCGGCTCGTCGATGATACGGTCGGGCTCATCGCCCTCGGGCGGCGGGGGTACGTGTTTGCTCATGTGATTCTGCCGCCACTATAACCGCCCTGCCTCGCGCAGCCGATCAATCAGCCAAAGCCGTGCGGGCGGAAGCGGCCGATTCAGCGGCGCGAAAACGAACTGCTCCAGGAAGTGGCCGGTGAGGTCCAGCCCCTGGCCGACATCGCCGGCGCCGAGGCCGGTCTGCGACGACAAGAGAAACGGCGGCAGGGCCAGCAGCCGGTCCTTGTAGGGCTCGCCCGCATCGCGGCTCACCGCCCGGCCGGTGCGCGGACTGACATAGATCAGGTCGTCGGTGGACCCGGTCGCCGCGCAGCGCGACAGGTCGAAGCCGAAGCCGAGCTCCTCCAGAAGGCCGGCTTCGAAGCGGACATAGACCGCGGGCCAGATGTCGGCGACCAGCAGGGCTGCGCTGAGCGCCTCGAAGGCCAGGAAGGCGCCCGGATGCGGCTCGCGCTCAGGCAGGGCCGCCGCGGTCACCGCCGCCGCCGCCGACAGGCCCGCCAGCGCTGTGGCGTCGTCGAACAGGG
>DATCFQ010000309.1:0-6627 GCA_036509495.1 Caulobacteraceae bacterium | reverse complement strand
CCCCGGTCCCGTCCTTGCCGTCGAAGCCATCGCCCACATTGAAGGCCTTGTCGGCGACGCAGGTGGGCGGACCCCCGACCACCGCCGGCGGATCGGTGATGGTGAAGCAGGTCTGCCCCGCCGCGTCCTGCCAGGTCCCGTGCAGCGATGCCGCGCTGGCCGGGGTGATGGTGAAGGTGTGGCCGGGTTCGATGAACACCTTCACCGCGTGGCCGTCCGTATAGGTGGCGACGACCGTGCCGGTGTAGGCCGCACTCCAGGTATCGGCCGCCGCCGGTCCAGCAGCGACAGCCACGCCGGCCAAGGCCAGCGCGCCCGCAATCAGTTTGCGCATAGTTCCCCCCTCGTTAGATCGTCCCCCAGAGCAGGGCGAGATCAGCCGGAGACTGATCTGGTCCTGCTCCAGACTCAAGCATTCGAGCGCGTGGTGACCGCAAACCGGTCTCCACTTTTGCGCGACGCGCTCCCGACGGGGTCAGCGATAGGTGTTGTTCGAGGTGTGATCGCCCGACAGCCAGCGCTTCAGCTCCGCATGGGAGTCGGCGCGGCGGGTCTTGTTGATCTCTTCGACTTTCGGCGCATCGTTGGTGAACTCCACGATCATGCCATTCGGATCGGTCACATAGACCGAGCGGCAGTAGCCGTGCTCGAGCACATAGGTGTCCGGCGCCTTGTAGCCGGCAGCCTCGATCCGCTCCTCGATCCCCTTCTGGGTCTCGGTGTCCACGTTCAGCGCGATATGATGGAAGGGGCTCGCCGGCATCTCGGGGCCGAATTCCGCCTGGTCGCCAGGGTCGGCGAACTGGAAGAACGCCAAGGCGCCGCCGTCTCCCAGCCCGAAGAAGCAGTGGCAGTAGGTGCGTTCCTTGCCGAACAGCTCGTCGGACTCGCACCAGGTCGCCATCAGCGGCAGGCCGATCACGTCCTCGTAGAACTTGCGGGTGGCCTCCAGATCCTTGGAGACATAGGCCGTGTGGTGCAGACGGCTGGGGAGACTGGCCTGGACGCCCATGGGGCTTCCTCCGATGCAGTTGAGGGTCTTCTATGGAATAGGACCGCGCCCGCCTGCCGACAAGGCTGCGGCGCGAAGCTGTGCAGGGTGTTTCTGCTACCCGTACGTGCGCCGCTAGCGTCAGCTAAACTATGACAGCCGATCAGGGTTGAAATAACTACCTAGTCCGTTCCCGGCCACTGGCTAGTCTCCCTCACAAAATACAACGGGGGATAGGCCATGACTGCCTCACACACGGGTTTGCGTACGCTTCTTTGCTCGGCGGCGGGGCTCTCGGCTCTGGCGATCGCCGGTTTCGCCCACGCTCAGGCGAGCGGGGGCGCGGCTCCGGCCGCGACCAATCCCCAGGCGGGAGAGGTGATCGTCACCGCCCGCCAGCGTTCTGAGTCGCTGGAGAAGGCGCCGGTGCAGGTGACCGCCTTCACGGCCCAGACCATTCGCGACAAGGGCATCGAGATGCCCCGCGACTTCATCCAGGCGACCCCCAATGTCACCCTGGTGGAGACCCAGAACATCGGCACCTCCTTCGTGGTGATCCGCGGCATCTCCCAGGCGCGCAATTCCGAGCCTTCGGTCGCGGTGGTGGTCGACGGCGTCCCCGAAACCCAGCCCGCCCAGTTCAATCAGGAACTGTTCGACATCGACCAGATCGAGGTGCTGAAGGGCCCGCAAGGCGCGCTCTACGGCCGCAACGCCATCGGCGGGGCCATCCTGATCACGACCAAGGAACCCGGCGGGACCTGGCAGGGCCGGATGACGGCCGGCTACGACTCCGGCCCCGGCGGCAAGGCCCAGGGGGTGATCAGCGGCCCGCTCAGCGACACCCTGGGCATGGTGGCGGGGCTCTCCTACACCGACACCTCCGGCTATATCGAGAACACCTATCTGCATGAGAAGGCCGATCCGGCGACCGACCTGAACGGACGGCTGAAGTTCCGCTGGAGGCCGACCGACAAGTTCACCGCCGATCTCAGGCTGTCGGCCGACCGGCTGTGGACCCAGGGCTTCGACTACAACATCGTCTATTACCCTGGATTGAACTTCAACGTCGGGCCGCCCTATCCGGACTACACCCAGTTCCAGGTTCCGGACGTGAACAACGCCTCCCTGCCCGTGCGGGTGAACAATCCGGGCAAGAACAACCGGGCGATCTACGACGCTTCGCTGAAGATGGACTATCAGGCCGACTTCGGGACCCTGAGTTCGATCTCGGGCTACGACCTGACCAAGGAGATCATCACCGGCGACTCGTTCGACTTCCTGCCGGCCAATGAGTCGCTGCTGCACCTGTTCTACGGCTACGATCAGAACCAGAGCCAGTTCCTCAGGGTCAGGACCCTGACCCAGGAGTTTCGTGTGACCTCGCCCGCGGCCCAGCCGTTCCGCTGGATCGCCGGCGCGGAAATCTACGGCACCCAGCGCTACATCGCCAACGGCAACGAATGGGACACCGGCCAGGGCGTGGCGCCGACCTTCTATGCGCCGACCACCCCGATCGCCTACCCGTTCGGCCCCGGCGCTCCCACCGACCCGCACGACCAGGAAAGCTATCTCGCCGACAGCCAGGACAACTTCGCCTGGGCGGCCTACCTCGACACCTCGACCGACCTGACCCGGCAGCTCGAACTGTCGCTGAACGTCCGCTTCGACAGCGACCATCGCCGCAACACGACGGTGACCCCGCAGGCGTTCCTCGACGAGTTCCTGATCCCCGCCCACACCGGCGACGTGCGCGAGCACACCTTCACCGGCTGGCAGCCACAGGCGATCCTGAAGTACACCCCGACCGACAACCTGACGTTCTACGGCAGCTACGGCAAAGGCTTCCGCAGCGGCGGCTTCAACCAGACCGGCGTCGCCACCGCGGCGGCGGCGGCCGGCTTCGTCGGCGTCGGCGACGTCTTCAAGGCCGAGCACGACGAGACCTGGGAGGCGGGATTCAAGAGCCGCTGGTTCGACAACCGGGTCACCTTCAACGGCTCGGTCTATACGAACCTCTCGAAGAACGGATACTTCTTCGTCTACCTGGCTTCGAACGGGACCCAGAACCTCGGCAATATCCCGGCGGTCCGTTACAAGGGCGTCGACCTGGACGGTTCGCTGCGGCTGACCGACGACCTGAGCCTGACGGCCGGCTTCGGCTATACCGACAGCAAGGTCACCCAATACTACCACGCCCTGGCCCCGCAATATGACTTCCGCATCGGCGAGCAGGCGCCCCTGGTGTCGAAGTACACCTTCGACCTCGGCGTCGAGTATCGGCCGAAACTCTCCAACACGCTGACCGGCCTGGTGCGGCTCGATTACAACCGGATCGGCCGGACCTACTTCTGGGAGTCCGATCCGAACGTCACCACCAACGGCGCGCCGCCGGTCATTTCGCGCAACCCGGTGGATCTGCTGGATGCGAGAGTGGGCGTGGAGACCGCCGACTGGACCCTGGTGTTCTGGGCAAAGAACCTGAACAACGCCAACTACAACGCCGAATACTCGCCCGGCGGCTTCGTGTTCAAGGCGCTACCGCGGCGCTGGGGCATCGATCTGACCCGGCGCTTCTGATCAGGAGCGTTCGACGTCCAAGACAGTCCGCCGGTCGGCCGCAAGGCCGGCCGGCGTGTCTATAATGGGGTCATGAGCGACCTCGAGGCGATCCCGACCCTGCTGCCGACCGCCGTCGTCGGCAGCTATCCGCAGCCCGGCTGGCTGGTCGACCGGGCGCTGCTGGACGCCCACAATGTGCCCAGAGTGGCCGCACACGACATCTGGCGCCCCTCCCCCGACGTGCTCGCCCAGGCGCAGGACGACGCCACCCGCCTGGCCATCGACGACATGGAGCGGGCCGGCGTCGACATCCTCACCGACGGCGAGATGCGCAGGGAGAGCTACTCCAACCGCTTCGCCGCCGCCCTGGAGGGCCTGGATCCGGCTCGCCCAGGAACCGTCGAGGTGCGGCCCGGCCGCTTCGTGGTCGTCCCGACCGTCGTCGGCCCGATCCGCCGGATGCGGCCGGTCGAGGTCGACGACATGCGCTTCCTGCGCCGCCACACCCGCCGCAGGACCAAGATCACCCTGCCCGGCCCCTTCACCCTGGCGCTGCAGTGCGCCGACACCTTCTACGGCGACCCCGAGGCTCTGATCATGGCCTTCGCTGCGGCGGTGAATACCGAGGCGCGCGACCTCGAGGCGGCCGGCGCGGACGTCATCCAGCTCGACGAGCCCTGGCTGCGCGCCGATCCGGACGCCGCGCGCCGATACGCCATCCCTGCCATCGACCGCGCCTTCGAAGGCGTCGGCGCCGCCCGGGCGGCCCACCTCTGCTTCGGCTATGGCTTCGTCGTCCCTGACGACAAGCCCCGCGCCTACCCGTTTCTTGAAGAGCTGGCGGGCAGTTCGCTCGACCAGATCTCGATCGAAGCGGCTCAGCCAGGGCTGGCGCTCGACGTCCTGAGCAGCCTCGGCGGCAAGACGGTGATGCTGGGCGTCCTCGACCTCTCGACCGCCGAGGTCGAAACCGCCGAGACGGTGGCGGCGCGCATCCGGGCCGGACTGCAGGTGCTGGCGCCCGAGCGCCTGATGCCGGCGCCGGACTGCGGCATGAAATACCTGCCCCGCGCCTCAGCCTATGGAAAGCTGCGCGCGCTCAGCCAGGGCGCGGCGATGGTCCGCCGCGAACTCACCGGCGCGCCTTAAGGCGGGTTCAAATCAGCCGGCATCACCACCCCCCCGCTCATTCCGGCCCCCGGGTCCGACCGAAGGCCGGGAGGAGCGGTGGAACAGTTGGAGCCAATTCCACCTGGACTCAGCCCGCCTCAGTCGGTCGACCGAGACTCAGGAGGCCGCTGGCGGGGCGGCGGCGCAGGCGCCGGGAACCCACTGATAGCGGTTCTGCTCGGCGCGCCAGCTCCAGGCGCCGCAGGCCTGCCCGGAGGGGGCGCTGGCCGCGGGCGCTACAGTCCGCGGCGGCGGGCCATCATGGTCCACGGCCGGATAATCGTAGTAAGCCGATCCGTACTCACCGTCATAGCCGGGCCACCCGTAGTAGTACCAAGGATAGGCCCCCAACGCGAGGCCGAGTCCCAGGCCGCCGATGAAGTATCCGCCGCCGTAACCACGATGGCCGTGGTAGCCGTGGTAGCCGTGGTAGCCGCCTGAACCATGCCATCCGCCATGGCCGGCGAAGCCGCCATGGCCAGCGAAGCCGCCATGGCCAGCGAAGCCGCCGCCATGGCCGCCGTGGCTCTGGGCCGATGCGGCCATGGGCGTGAGAACGAGGGCCGCCGCCGCTGCCGCGCCGAAAAGCCGGATCATGAAAACCTCCACCATTCCGATCGCCCGGTAAAAGATGTAGTAGTCCAGCTTCCGCGCGGAAAGAGGGTATCCGCGCTAGTGGTATGAATTTTCGAAGGTTTGCTTTCATGGCCTCACTTCGCCCGATCGGCCTCGCCCTCATCGCCGCCATGGTCCTTGGCCAAGCCGCGCATGCCCAGTCGCAAGGGCCCGATCTTCACCGGCTGCACGACGCCCTGAACCTCAGCGCCGCCCAGGAAGAGGCGTGGAACACCTTCGAGGCCGCCAGCCGGCCCGATCCCCAGGACGCCGCGCGCGAGCGGAGCGCCGCCTCGATGATGCCGGCTTTGCACGCACCCCAGCGCGTCGACCTGTCGGTCGCGGCGATGCAGGCCGATCTGGACGCCCTCGAACGGCGCGGAGCCGCGCTCAAGACGTTCTATGGCGTCCTGTCGCCCGAGCAGCAGACCGCGTTCGACAAGGAAACGGCGCCGCGGACGGAATAAGAAAGCTTTGCTTGTCTAGGAACGCGGGGTCGGACAACTTAGTCTCGACCCAGGGCGACGCACGGTCGTCCGTCTACCGAGGGAGGAGCCCAAAGATGCATAAGTTCGCCGCCACCGCCGCGGTCCTCGTCATTCTCGCCGCCGGCGCGGCCCATGCCGAAATCCTGCACTTCAGCGCGACGCTGACCGGAAACGATGAAGTCCCGCCCAACACCAGCGCTGGGCATGGCGAGCTTTCAGCCGAGCTCGAGACCACGGAAAAGGTGCTGGTCTACCGGGCGACCTACACCGGTCTCAGCGGACCCGCCGTCGCGGCCCACTTCCATGGCCCCGCCGCCCCGGGCGCAGACGCTCCGCCGGTCGTCATGGTCAAACCCGACAGCCCGATCCACGGCACCGCCATCCTGAACGACGCCCAGATCGCCGCCCTGGAGTCCGGCAAGTGGTACTTCAACGTGCACACCCAGGCCAATCCGAAGGGCGAGATCCGCGGCCAGCTCAAGCGCCTGAACTAGCCGGTTCGGCCGGCCCGGCGATCGAGGTCACCTCGAGTTGGTGGCCGGCGACGGCGGCTGTGTCTCCTATTTCTCTGCCGAGCAGGGCCCTGGCCAGCGGCGAGACGTAGGAGATGCTGCCGTGGGCCGGATCCGCCTCGTCCTCGCCGACGATCTGATAGGTCTGCACCCGGCCGTCGTCGCGCTCGAGCGTGACGGTCGCGCCAAAGGTCACCCGCTCCGGACGATGCGGCGACTCGATCATCTGGGCCGAGGCCCGGCGCGCCGAATAGTAGCGCAGGTCGCGCGTGGCCCTGGCCATGGCCGT
>DATCFQ010000308.1:0-2810 GCA_036509495.1 Caulobacteraceae bacterium | reverse complement strand
ATCGGGAATTCGACGCCATAGTTGGCTTGGCAGAACGTCCCGATCTCCTCAGGCCCCCCCGGCTCCTGGCCGCCGAACTGGTTGCAGGGAAAGCCGAGCACCTCGAATCCCCGCCCGCCAAAGGCCGCGTGCAGGGCCTGCAGGCCGGCGTACTGGGGCGTGAAGCCGCATTTGGACGCGGTGTTGACGATCAAGAGCGCCCGGCCGCGGAAATCCGACAGCGGGACCTCCACGCCATCGAGGCGGCGGACGCTGAAGTCGTAGGCGCTCATGGCCCTGCCCGCCCTCAGGCCAGCATGGTCACGGGATCTTCGACGTAGGCCTTGAACGCCTGCAGCCAGCGGGCCCCGATCGCGCCGTCGACCACGCGGTGGTCGCAGGTCAGGGTGACGCTCATCACCGTGCCGATGGCCAACTGGTCGCCGCGCACCACCGGCCGCTTTTCGCCCGCGCCCACCGACAGGATGGCGCCCTGCGGCTCGTTGATGATCGACGCGAAGCTCTTGATCCCGAACATGCCGAGATTGGACACCGAGAAGGTGCCGCCCAGGAACTCCTCGGGCTTCAGCTTGCGCTCGCGGGCGCGGCCGGCGAGGTCCTTGGCCTCCCTGGCGATCTGGGCCAGGCTCTTGGTCTCGGCCGCGAAGATGATCGGGGTGATCAACCCGCCGTCGATGGCCACCGCCATGGCGACGTCGGCGTGATGGTGCATGGCGATGCCCTCGGGCGTGAACGAGGCGTTGGCCTCGGGCACCCGCTTCAGGGCCATGGCCGCCGCCTTGATCACCAGGTCGTTCACCGAGACCTTCACCCCCTCCTTGTCGAGCAGGGCGTTGATCCGGCTGCGCGCCTCCAAGAGCCCATCGATTTCGAGATCGATGGTCAGGGGGAAGTGCGGCACGTCGCGGAAGCTGTCGGTCAGCCGCCGGGCGATCACCTTGCGCATGCCGTCCAGCGGTGTGAGGTCGTAGCTGCCGGGCTTGATGCCCATCTGCTCCAGCGACAGGATCTGGCGGGGCTCTCCCTTCGGCGCGCCGGCCGGCTGCGCGGCCGGACGGGCGGCGGGTGTCCCGGCCTTGCCCTCGACATCGCGCTTGATGATGCGGCCGTGCGGGCCCGATCCCTGGACGCTCGACAGGTCGACGCCGGACTGCTCGGCGATGCGTCTGGCCAGGGGCGAAGCGAACACCCGCGGCCCACGGCCGGACGACAGGGCGGCAGCCTTTTGAGGCTCGGCGGCGGGAGCCGGGGCGGCCTTTGGCGTTTCGACGGCCTTGGCCTCGGGCTTGGCGATCGATGCGTCCGCGTTCGGCTCGGGCGTGGGGGCAGGCGACGCCGCTTCCCCATCGCCCTTCAACCGCGCGATCAGGGCATTGACCTTCACGCCTTCGGTCCCTTCCGGCACCAGCAACTCAGTGACCACGCCCTCGTCGACGGCCTCGACTTCCATGGTGGCCTTGTCGGTCTCGATCTCGGCGATCACGTCGCCGGAGGAAACCTTGTCGCCCACTTTCACGTGCCACTTGGCGAGGGCGCCCTCCTCCATGGTGGGAGACAGCGCTGGCATCAGGATGTCGGTCATGAATCGGCCTTGGGCTGGGGCGCGTCGCGGCTGAGGTGGGCCAGGGAGGCGGCGTGGACCTCCCAGTTGCGTCCATCGAACGGTTCGATGCGGATGTCGAGGTTTTCGGTGTCGTCGAGGCAGCGGGCGTTCACCGACCAGCCGTCCGGATTTGACCTCGGCCGATAGAAGCTCTTCACCCCGCACACACGGCAAAAGAGATGGCGGGCGACGCCGGTATTGAACGTGTAGGTCTCGAGACTCTCGGAACCCTGCAGCAGGCGGAACCGGCTCTCCGGCACGATCAGGTCCACGAAGCCGGTCTTGGCGCAGATCGAGCAGTTGCAGCTCTGCGCTTCCACGCTCGCCGGCAACGCAGCCTCGAAGCGAACCACCCCGCAGTGGCAGCCGCCGGCCCGCCAGGTGAAAACCTCAGGCATCTCAAGCAATCCCGCTCATCCCCGCGAAAGCGGGGACCCAGGTTTTTTCCCTGCAAGCGCGGGTAGATCCGGCAAACACAAAAACGCCTGGGTCCCCGCTTTCGCGGGGATGAGCGGAAGAAAGGATGCAGGCCCCGTGGAAAGTCACCGCGGCCTCAGGCGTAGCAGACCTGTTTGACCGCCTCGACGATCTTCTCGACCGAGGGCAGCGACAGGGCTTCCAGATTGGCGGCGTAGGGCATGGGGGCGTCGGCCTGGCAGACCCGCAGCGGCGGCGCGTCGAGGTAGTCGAAGGCCCCCTCCACCACTCGCGCGCAGACCTCGGCGCCGACGCCCATCGGGCCCCAGCCTTCCTCGACCGAGACCAGACGGTTGGTCTTCCTGACGCTCTCGATGATGGTGTCGCCGTCCATCGGCCGCAGGGTGCGCAGATCGACCACCTCGGCGTCGATGCCGGCCTTGGCCAGTTCCTCGGCCGCCTGCAGCGCCAGACCCACCATCCGCGAGAAGCAGGTGATGGTGACGTCCTTGCCGACCCGGCGGACCTTGGCCTTGCCGATCGGCAGCACCCAGTCCTCGACTTCGGGGACGTCGAACTCCTGGCCGTAGAGCACCTCGTTCTCGAGGAACACCACCGGATTCGGGTCGCGGATCGCGGCCTTCAGAAGGCCCTTGGCGTCGGCCGCGTCATAGGGCGCGACCACCTTCAGCCCGGGCACATGGGCGTACCAGCTGGAATAGTCCTGGCTGTGCTGCGCCGCCACCCGCGCCGCCGCGCCGTTGGGACCGCGGAACACCACCGGGCAATG
>DATCFQ010000307.1:0-4377 GCA_036509495.1 Caulobacteraceae bacterium | reverse complement strand
GAGCGGCTTTTTGCCTTGTGACAGCAGGCGCTCATAGAAACTGCGCTGTTTCGGATCGTTCTTCGCCGCGACCATTGCCGCCATGAACAAAACGCGTTTTACCTCCGGCCGCCCGCCCCGCGTGCGGCGATAGGCGTCGGTAGCACCGCTCTGATTCGGGTGCGGCGCCAGGCCCGCGAGCGACGCGATCTCACGCCGGTTCAAGCGGCCCAGCTCGGGCAGCAACGCCAACAATGCGGCGGCTGTCGTCTCGCCAATGCCAATAATGCCACGGATCGCTTTTTCGGCATCAGCCAAACCCTTATGGGCCCGGATCAACGCCGCGATTTCACGGGTAATATCCTCAACCTGCTGATCAAAGCTCTTGAGCAGCTTGCCAAGTTGGCGTTTGACCGCCGCGGCCCCAGGTGCTGACAGCCGGTTCCTGTAGGCCTGCCGGTCCACGATCAAGTCGCGCCGGGTTAGCACCAGCGCCTGAAGACGTTCTCGTTGCGGATCCGGCGCCTGCCATCTCACGAGCGTAGCGTGACGCTCACGGCCGTATGTGGCGAGCGCCCGCGCGTCGATGGCATCGGTTTTCCCGAGTGTGCCAAAAGACCTTATGAAAGCCTTCACCTTGCGGGCGTCGGCACGATGTGCGGCGCGCCCGGCCTTCAACAAGGCACGCAGGAGGCCATCCTCGTGGCCACCCGTGGCCTCACAAATCGCAAGGCAAGTATTATCCAGCGTCGCCGCAAACCGCGCCAGATCGGCGGCCCGGTTGGCAATTGTGCGGGTCTGGCTGGTGCGGCTGTCGAACACGACGATGTTGGTTTTGCCTACGTCGCAGCCAATGAAGTTGGCCGGCGCGGCGCTCACATTGGTCATCACGGATCTCCCTCGGGCGCTTCTGATTGTCTGCGGGCATCGGCCTTGTGGCAGAGCGGCCCCTGCAACTCATCAAGCATTGAAAGGAAGCGGGTAGACGACCATGATGACGACGGGCCTCACAGCCCTATTGCGAGACGGTCAATCTACCCGCGCCGTGGCCCGGACGGCCATCCAGACCACGGCGCCCCGCTCTCACGGGACGCCACCATCCTACATCATCCCCAAGAGACAATTGCGAGCCCTTGCGAAGCAATCCAGGCAACCCGCGATATCTCGCGTGCGCGCCCGCATCGCTTCGCAAGGCCTCGCGAAGTATCTTGCATCCGCCGCCATTGCGCCTGCCAAACTCAACGCAGCCCGGTCCAATCCAGCTCGATCCCGCATCACGAGTGCCCCCCGTCATTTGAAACCGCCGGGTCGGTGGCACCCGTAGCGTGGGCTTCAGCCCACCACTTCCACGCCGGCCAAACGCCGCAAAATGAAACGACTCGCATCATCAGCGCCGAAGCGCCCGCCCGCACTGGTGGGACGCAAGACTTTCCTAGAGCCCTCGGCGGTCACGCTCCGGCGCCGCATTTGCATTTCACGCACCATGCCTCGCGAAACACAGATGCGTCAAGCGCGACTGGATGGCGTCCCGTCGCACGCTCCACCCCAGGCCATCCAGCCGCAGCTTGATGCAGCTATCCGTACGATTGCGTTCGGCCAGACGATAGCTCAAGCTCAAAACCAATCAGGCGCAGGGGGAGCGCGTTGGGCAGACCACCTCAGCACCAACCTGTCCCGGCGCCACGCGACCTCGCCGGCTTCCCCCACGCACGTCACGTGAAGCCCAAAACCAGCTTCGCGGGAAGCCTCCGCCGCCCCCGCTGGCGCGACGCCAACAACGACATTCTCGAATGTGACGCGCGTCACGGCCGCATCGAGCGCTACAACCCCAGGGGCGACCACCTCGGCGAGTTCTCTGCAGAAACCGGAGAACAATTGAGCGCCGCCGACCCAGCGCGTAAGGTAACCCCATGAACGCCCTGTCGAAAGTCAAGATCGCGCCGGGCACAACACGGATCGCCCACAGCATCCTGGCCTACGACCGCGCGACCGAAGAACTAGCCTTCGCACTCCCAATCCCCCTGTTCCTCGACACCCTCGCACTGAAAGTCGCCAGCGTCCCCCCCCAGGATCAATACGGCGCCCTCTCATATCCTCTGCATCCTAAAGCCATCGACACCTTCCGCTTCCTCCTCGGCCTCGAAATCGACACTGGGAAGCGCGACTACTTTCTCGAATCAACAGCCGGCCAAATATCCCCCCTCCCGCCAGGCAAACTCCAAGCCGTGGAACGCCTAACCGAGGTAACACCCCATCCTCGTTACGCAAGAACAACGCAGCCGCTTTTGTCGAAGCGCGAATTGGTATTGCCCACGCTACGTTTGCTCGACAGCACCCACGGCGGCTGGATGGCCACCACCGACCTGATCGATCGCCTAACGAGCCTGTTCAGCCCAACCGGACGCGACGCCGAGATTTTGCAGGGTCGGATCGACACCCATTTCTCGCAAATAGTCCGCAACATCATCTCCCACCGTGACGAACCCTCAAGCTTCATCCACCGCGGCTTAGCGCACTACGAACGCCACGGCCTCCGCATTTCCACCCAAGGCCGCACCACCGTCCGCGCCCTCCTTTCCTAAGCCACTGAATAATAACGAAAATGTAGGATGGGTGAATCGCGGTAGGGACGTGGGTTACCCCACGCCCCCCGCACTGATCCGTACGTGTCCAATTAAGGCATACGGCTCCTACCTCGGGTGGATAACGGTGAAACGGAACTGGCCGCCCGCCGCATGCGTCCCAGCGCCTGTGTCACGCCTAACCGGTGCTGCGCCCGGAACGTGCTTTGCTGAGCCGCCTTCCCCTTGGTCCCCGCCCTTCGCTCCACCAACTCCGCCACGGACCGTTCCGTTTTGTTCGCCGGCTTCGTTGCTACTATGGCAGAGTCTGACTTCCCATCACCGTGCATCATCGGCTTCGGCTCCTCGCCTTCCCGATGCGGACCCGCGGGCGCTAAGCACCCGTGGCCGGCGGTGGGATCTCCCGGTTCCCGCACAAGGAACGTCCATACATGCCTGGGTCTCTGACCGCGCCGAGTGGACAGGCGCTCGCATTAACGCGCCGGTCCGTGTTGCCTTGCGGGCTTCGCGCGCCGTCGGCTCTCGGGGTGAGTAACTTTCGCGGCTCAATGGCAGGCCTATACGATCCCCTACCGACGCTTCGCCTTTGCCCTCACGGACAAAACCGCACGGCTCGGGGCCGATGTGGTTTGCTACTCCTTCATCGTAGTGGACTCTCACCACCAACTCCTTGCCGGTCTCCCGGCGCACACGAAGCGCCACCCATCAACTGCGCCAGAACGTAACGACAGCCCGTCCTCGCGAGAGCATCTGTTTCTAGGCTGCATTGATCCTTGCTCCCCGCCCGGGGCTACGTTTCTAAATGATAGAAAGACAACTGCCTCGGCGTCACAGCGATTGGCGCGGCAAGGCTTTTTGGCGTCGCGCTATTTCCATTCGTGTTTCACTTTCCCTGCGTTTCAAAGCTTTGATCTGATCCGGCGGCCAATTCGATTCAGCTACAGTTTCACAAGCTTCCAACGCAGCAAGTGATTCCTGCAGATGAATTACACCGCTTTCCCGAGCTGCCAGCAGCCTAAGGGCGTAGCTGAGGTTATATTCCGTGCGCGCCCACTCCAGGGGTGCCACATCTCGGGTCTGCGGTAACACCAACCGGTAGATGGAAATTGCCTCAAGCAATTGTGCCGTCCCCGACACTCTAGCACCCCAGGTAGTCAATGCGGCACCGAGATTAGTTTGAATGAGTGCCCACTGTTCGGGTCCCTTTTGGGGGGACATTTCTTGTAGCGCATTTCGGAATGCGGCAACGGCCGCCGCGATGTCTGCAGTCCCGCGCTCCGATTTGCTTAACTCTGTTAATGAGCCGCCGAGGTTTGATTGGGCTTCTGCCCATTCTAACGGGACGCGGCTGCGGGTTAGTTCAGTTAACGCTAGGCGGTCCGCCGCAATTGCCTGTCGAATCAATCCGGCGTTGCGCGCGCGGGTCCCGAAAGTTTGAAGGGTAACACCAAGGTTAGTTTCAGTGCGTGCCCAATCGAGCGGTGAGCGACCGCGAGTTCGGACTTCGAGCGCTGCCTTGAAAGCCGTAACAGCCTCTTGTAAGCGGGCTGCGCTCCCTTCCCGTTCAGCAAGATCGCCAAGCGTGCAACCGAGTGTATCTTGAATATGCGCCCAATCGAGCGGAGATCGCGTGCGAGTAATTTCCTCGAGCGCATCACGCGACGCCTGGACAGAAGCCTCGAGACTTGTGGTTCCGGTCTCACGCGTTCCCAGCACTTCTAACGTCACACCTAAACTAGCTTCGGCCGTTGCCCATTGAAACGGGGTGCGCTCGCGTGTCCACTCTTCCAGGACCGCTCGCTCGGTTGCAACGGCA
>DATCFQ010000306.1:0-8383 GCA_036509495.1 Caulobacteraceae bacterium | reverse complement strand
CGCCATGCCTGGCGCCCCGAACTTCCAATGCCACGTTCAGGCCATGGTTAATTTCCAGAACGCCGGGTGAACCTGCAACAAGCCCTGGCGCCTCGGGCTGGGCGACCCACTAAACCTTAGGGTTGGTGATTCGTTCTCCCGAGGCCTTCTGCGCGACGGCTCAGTAGTGGATCGAGCCCCTGGCGCCGCCGCCGCAGGCGATGGCGTCGCCGTTGATCGAGACGCTGCGCGGCGAGGCCAGGAAGACCACCAGGTCGGCCACTTCCTCGGCGGTGACCAGCCGGCCCAGGATGGCGCCGGAGGCCATGGCCTTCTCCACCGCTTCGGGGGTCTGGCCGGAGGCTGTGGCGCGCGCGGCGACCAGGGGAGCGGTCTTCTCGGTGCGGGTCAGGCCCGGGTGGACCGCGGTCACATTGATCCCAAGCGGCCCGAGCTCGTCGGCCAGGTTCTTGGTCAGGGCCGCGACCCCGACGTTGCGGATCGAGCCGATGGCCGAGCCGGTCTGGCGCGCGGCCAAGCCGGA
The DNA here is from genome assembly GCA_036509495.1 of Caulobacteraceae bacterium. GTDB lineage: Bacteria > Pseudomonadota > Alphaproteobacteria > Caulobacterales > Caulobacteraceae > JANWHQ01. The sequence continues at coordinate 7,860 of DATCFQ010000306.1, read as the reverse complement.
GATGTTGATGATCCGGCCCCAGCCCTCGGCGATCATCAGGGGCGCCGCCTCGCGGGCGCAGCGCAGATAGCCCAGCACCTTGACGTTGATGTCCTCCCAGAACAGCTGGTCGGTGATCTCGGCGAGCTTGGGCGGAGCGGACTGGCCGCCCGCCTTGGCCGCGGCGTTGACCAGGATGTCGACCCCGCCGAGCTGATCGACCGTCGCCTGGACCATGGCGGCGACGGACTCGTCGGATGCGGTGTCGACCACGCAGAGAGCGGCATAGGCGCCGGTCTCCTCGGCCATGGACCGGGCGGCGGCCTTCAGAGCCTTCTCGTCTCGCGCCGCCAGCATCACCGCGCAGCCCTCGCGCGCGAGTTGCCGCGCGCAGGCCAGGCCGATGCCGCGCGACCCGCCGGTGATCAGCGCGCGCTTGCCGTTGAGATGCAGGTCCATGGAAGGGCTCCCGATAACGACCCTAGCATACCGCGCGGCGGAGGCGGCTGCGCAAGGGGCGGCTCAGCGGCCGAGCAAAGCCCGGATCGTGGGCGCGGGGCGGGCGGCGAACGGGTTCTGCACGGTGACGCCGCGGAAGCGGAAGCCCTCCTGGAGGTCCTCCGAGAGCAGGATCTCGCATCCCGATGCTGCCGCCGCCGCGAGGATGACCGCATCGAAGATCTGCAGCTGATGATCGACGACGAGGTCCATCGCCGAGGTCAGGATTTCGGGGGTGGTCGGCTCCAGTTCGATCGCTTCAACAAGCCGTTGAACCGCGGCGCGGGCGCTATCGGGGGAATGGCCGCCCTTTCGTGTGAGAACGTGATGGAGCTCCAGCAGCACCTGCACCGGCGCGATCGCGGTCGAGTCCAGGTCCATCGTCAACCCGGTCAGCAGCGATCTGCTGGCTTCGACCTTCGGCGCATCGGATGCGCTGTGTTGCACGCCTTCGGCGTAGACGAAGACGTTGGTGTCCAGCGCGATCCGCACGCGGCCGACGCGTCATTCCCGCTCGTAGAGGTCTTCGCGGCGCCAGGAGCCCGCGATGACCGGCGTCACCGTGTTCCAGTGTTCGCGTAGACGCTCGAGCGCTATCCGCCGCCGCTCCCGCTCGGCGAACGCGCGCGAGGCCCGTCCTACCGGCCCGAGTTCCGCCACCGGCTCGCCATGCGATGTGATGGTCACCCGCGTCCCAGCCTTGGCGGCGCGCAGCAGCTTGGAGAACGAGCGGTTCGCCTCAGCGGCGGAGATGGTCAGTTCGGCATCGGACATAATCTCACTACAGTAGTGAGAATTGGCCGATTTGCAAGTTCAGGTCCCGCTCCACTGGCGCACGGCGCCCACGTCCACGTGCACGAAGTTGGAGACCGGATAGAAGCCGACGCCGCCGGCCTTCAGGCTGAGGGCGGCCTTGTGCAGATTGGCCAGCTCGACGCCCTCGACGCGGATGTCGGAAGCCTTGCCCAGCACGTGCTGGCTCTTGGAAGCGACCTGGCCGCTCTCGGCGTGCAGCATGGCGTTGGTCTGGGGCGAACGATAGCCGCTGATCAGCTGGAACGGCGTCTTGACCTCCAGCCTGGACTGGATGGCGTGCAGCAGGTCGAACAGGCGCGGGTCCATCACGTGCTCGTCGCCGTTGCGCCAGTCGCGCATCACCCGCATGGCCTCGGCCAGGGCGCCCGGGACATATTTGCCGTTCTCCCAATAGACCGTGTCCAGCATCTCGCCGGTGTGCAGGTTGTGGATGCTGGCCTTGCGGATGTCGGTCAGGGGCAGGGCGGCAGGTGCGGCCTGCGCCAGCGGCTGCTCGAACACCGGGTGGATCAGCTCGTGGGCGGTGACGATCCGGGCCTTGGCCGCTTTGACGGCCGCGTGGCCGAAGCCGCCGAAGGCCGAGGCGCCGGCGGCGGCCGCAACCGCGCCCGCGCCGAGCGTAAGGAACTGACGTCTGGCGAATTCCATAAGCAACTGCCCGTGGCGGCGAATTGGGCCGTCAGGGGGTCCCTACCGACTGCGAAGGCCTGGACCTTGGCCTGCGGAGCGCGGGGATTTCAAGCTGGGCTGGAGCCCTCTGCGTCCAGAAGCCGCACGACGATATCGTCCCAGCCATAGGGGTCCGAACCGAACACCGCATGGCCGTCCTGCACATAGGAGGTCCAGTAGAACAGCATCACCGGCAGGGGCTGCGGCAAGTTCACCCGCTGGGTATTGTCGGTGGCGACGAGCTGGTCGATCTGGGCCGGCGACCAGCCGGGAACGCCGTTCAGCAGCAGCTTGGCGAGGTCGAGCGCGCGCTCCAGGCGCACGCAGCCATGACTGACGTCGCGTTCGTTGAGGTCGAACGCCGCCTTGGCCGGGGTGTCGTGCAGATAGACGCCATAGGCGTTGTCGAACTCGAACTTCACCTGACCGAGCGCGCTCTTGGGCCCCGCCTTCTGGACCAGCGGGACCGCCTTGCTGGGCCCCCTCACGATCTCCTCGCGGGCGAAATAGCCGTGGTCGTGCCTTTGCTTGGGGAACAACTCCTTCTCGGCGATGTCGGCCGGGATGCGCCAGGGCGGGTTGAACTCGATGTCGGTGATCTTCGAGATCAGCATCGGCGTCTGGTCGTCCGGCTTTCCGCCGACGGCCAGCATGTGCAGCACATCCTTGCCGTCCTGGTAGAAGTCCATGGTGTCGGAGGCGGAGTCGACCTCGATGCGGGTAGCCGGCGGGTCGCGCGGCAGCCAGCGCCAGCGCTCGAGATTGGCCCTGATCTGGTCGATCCTGGTTTCGACGGGGACGTTCAGCGCCAGCCAGGTCTTGGGCCCCACCTGGCCGGTGGTCGGCAGCTGGTGGCTGGCCTGGAAGCGGGTGACCGCCTGGGCCATGGCGTCGTCGAAGACGCCCTTGGGCGCGGCCGAGGCGGCCGACGGATCCTCGATGGCCAGCCGCGCCTTCAGCGCCTTCACGCGCTTGCCGCGGTCGCCCGGCTTCAGGCTCCCGTGCGCGGTCAGCGTCGGCCAGCCGCCTTGCTGGGCGATGGCGCGATAGCTCGCCAAGGCCTTGACCAGGGGCTGGTAGCGCGGCGCGGGCGGCGGCAGCGACTTCAGCCAGCCCTCGATGTGGTTGGCGCCCTGCGCGGCCCGCAGGTCCAGCTCGGCGTCGTAGCGCGCCGGGCGGATGCCCCATTCCTTGGGGAACTGGTCGGTGGGCAGGCCGAGGCCGTGCTGGGCCCTGGCGTACTTGATGATCGCCGTGCGCAGCTGCTTCTGGGCCGTCGTCGCCTGGGCCGGATCGGTGGAGGCCAGGAGCCCGGCGAGCTGCTGCAGATCGCCGAAGGCGCCGGGCGCGAAGCCTTGGTTCGGCGACTGGGTCAGGGCCTGCAGCAGCGCCTGGGACTGGGCCGCGGTGAACGAAGCGTTGGCCGGCGCGAGCCCCGCCGGCGCGAGCCCCGCGGGCTGGCTCGGCGCCGCGGCGGTGGCCGAGGCGGGCGGCGAGGCCTGGGTCGGGGCGCCACCTTGGCCACAGGCGGCAAGACCCGCAGCCAGGAGGCCGAGAAGCGCGATCGTCGGGGGTCTGATGAGGCGATGCCGTCGCGCGCTGGCGCTCGGCGTCCGTGGGTCGTCGAACTGGTGCAATCTGGCCTCCGCGGGGTCTCAACGCGAAAGGCAGAGGTTGGTTACGCGATGATCAGCTCTTGGCCGTCTTGGTGGGGACGGGTTTGCCCGGAGCGGCTGCGGTGGTGGGCGTGGCTCCGGCGTCGGCGGTGGTCAGCGGCCGCAGGTTCGGCGCCGGCGCCGGACCGCCCAGGGGATCGCCCTGGAAGCGCGTCTTCATCCGGCCGGTCCAGCCGGCGAAGGTCTGGTCGTCGGAGATGGCCTGGGCGAAATTGGCGCTGGTGATCTGCTCGACGTTCACCCCCGAGAGCGCCACGCGCAGGGCGTCGGGCCAATGGGCGCCGGCGACGAAGCCCTGGTAGTGGTCGCGCAGCCGGCCCAGCGAGGCGTCGTCCTGGGCGAGGCTATAGGCGGTGGCGGCCCTGAGCAGCTTGGACTCGTCCTCGGGCTGCAGCTTGCCGTCCTGGACCTTGAAGCGGTCGCCGAGGCTCTGCTCGAAGATCTTGCCGGCCAGGGGCCAGTTGCGCCGCTTCCAGGCGATCTCGGCGCGCAGGGTCACCCCCTCGGCCGAGCCGTCGGTCCCCAGGATCTCCTCGGCGTGGTCGAGCTGGCCCAATTCGAGCCAGGCCCGCGCCTCGATCAGCCGCCGCTGCCCCTGCAGGGCAGTGGGCAAGAGGGTCGAGCGGGAGACGTTGAGGGCGTCGATCGCCGCTTCCGGATGCTTGGCCATCAGCTGGATGATCGCCAGGTCGGTGGCCACCTGCGCGCGCGGCACCCCGTCCAGCCGGCTGGTGGCCTGGTAGTTGAGCAGCTCGGCGGCCTGGTCGAGCAGGTCGACGTTGACCATGCGCTGGGCCAGCTTGCGGACCATCTCGTCGCCGTCGGCGCCGACCGGCGTCAGCTCCTTGAAGTCGTAGAACAGGCCGAGCGCCTGGATCGGCTCCAGCCCGTCGGCCTGGCCGTTCAGGAACAGGCCTCGGAAGGCGTTCGACAGGTCGGCCTGGATCAGCGAGGCCTCGGGCAGGTCCTGGCGAGCCCGGCGCGCGGTGCGCAGGGTCTCCAGCGCGTCGCGGTAACGGCCCTGGGCCAGGTAGAGCTGGCCGAGCGCGCGGATGTCCTCCAGTTCGGTGGCGTCGCCGCGCCAGCGGAAGCGCAGGGAATCGAACACCTGGGCCGCCTTGTCGGGCGAGACCTGGCCCGCATAGAGCCGGATCTGGGTGGCGTGCAGCAGGGCCGGCGAGGACAATTTCTCGAAGGGCGAGCGGGCCACCGCATCGTAGATCGGCAGCGCCCGCTGCGGCTGGCCCTCGGCCTCCAGCAGCCGGGCGTAGACCAGATAGGTCGCCAGCTGCTCCAGCGGATCCTGGGCCTGCTTCATGGCGAACTGGATCTGGCTGGTAGCGGTGACGAAGTCGTTGAGCCTGAGGCTGGCGTCAGCCTCGGACCGCGCGAAGCGGGCCCGCCAGTCGGCGGTGAACAGGGGCCGGGCCTTGCCGCCGTTCTGGAACTCCTGGCGCGCCTCGGTCCATTGGCCGAGCTTGGCGTCGGCGTAGCCGCGCCAGAGCGCGCTGGCCGGATCGTCGGCCAGGGTCGGGGAAGCGAAGTCGGTCTGGGCCTCGCTATAGCGTCCGGCCATCACCTTGGCCGCGCCGCGCAGGCCGCGGAACTCGGGGTTGGCCATCAACTCCGGATGGTCCTTGGCGATCAGGTTCAGCACCCCGATGGCCTCGTACGAGAGCCGCGAGCCGACCAGGAAGCGCGCGAGACCCATCCGCGCGGCGAGGCCGACGGTCTTGTCGCCCAGCACCTGGCGGTTGGTTTCGGCGGCCATCGCCCCCATCAGGGCGTCATAGCGGGCCGGAAAGCCTTGCGAGCCGATCCTCGACCACTGATCGAAATTGACCAGTCCCGGCATGATCGCCGGCAGCGGCAGGTCGAGGGCGTCGGCCATGCGGGTGCGCACCGGCGGGGACAGCTGCAGCCCGCCCGGACGGGTGATGCGGACCACGTCGCCGTCAGTGGTCACCTGCAGGTCCTCGGCGGCCGGTTCGATGGCCAGTCCCTGCACCGAGGGCAGGGTGGTCAGGTCCACATAGGCCCGGCGCAGCATCACCCCCTTGGCGGGGGCCAGGGCGGTGGCCACGGCGATGCGGTCGCCGACGGCCGGGTCGTCGAGCCAGACGATGCGGGTCGAGCCGGCGACATTGGCGGCGAGCGAGGCGGGGCCGTCCTCCCCGCCCCGGGCGATGGGGATCTGCAGCGAGCGGGCCTGGGCTCCGGGCCCCAGGATCAGGGTCCAGACCGCCCCCTGGCCGGCGGCGCTGTAGGGCTCGTCGCTGGGGGCGGCGATGCGGACGGCGACGTAGTCGGCCCCGTCGACCACCTGCAGATGGCGCTGCGGCTGGGCGCGCTGGATGGCGGCGAGGTCGAGCCGCGCCTTGGCGTCGAACACCACCCAGATCGCCTCGCCCCGGCGGAAGATCGCTGCGCCGAGCGGCGCCTTCCAGGGAAAGGCGATGGCCACCTGCGGGCCGGACGCGGTCGCCTGGGCGACGACCACGCCCGAAGCGGGAACCGGATCGGCCCGGTTCGCCATCGGCGAGGCGGGCGCGGCGGCCGGAGCGGCCGACGCCGGCAGGGCGGGCGCCTTCTGGAACAGGTTCACATAGTCGGCGCCGTCGGCCGAACCGGTCTTGGCGTCGGCGTCGTCGTCGAGCACCAGGGTCAGCTGCAGCCGGCCGCCGGAGGCGTCGGCCTTGGCGGATTTCAGATGCTTGGGCGGATCGACGGTCAGGCGGGTGAGGTCGGGCTTGCCGGCGCCCGCGAAGCTGAGCACCAGGGTATTGCCGCTCCGGACCGCGTGCATGGCCGCGCCGTGGAACTCGATCTTGGTGATGTCCTGGGCCTGGCCGACGCTGAGCGTCAGGCCGGGAGCTCCCGCCAGGGCGGGCGCGGCGGCGAGCGCGAGCGTCGCCAGGGCCGTCAGGGCGTGCCGCGCGCCCATGGCCTAGCCCGACTTGGCCGCGGCCGGCGCCGGCGTGGCAGGCGCGGCCGACTGGCCTGCCGGCGAAGCAGCGGCGGCGGGCGTCGCAGCGGACGGCTTGGGATAGCTTTGGCCGTGTGCGGGGGCGTTGGCTGCCAGCTGGGTCGCCGGCTTGGCTTTCTTCTTGGGCTTGGGCCTGGCCTTGGCCACCTTGGTCGGGGCGGGCGGCGTGGCGGCGGGAGTCGCGGCATTGGCGGCATTGGCGGCCTGGGCGGCCGGCGCCGGGGGGGTATTGCCGGCCGGCTGAGCGGCCGCGGGCGGAGTCTGACCCGAGACCGCCGAGCGGGCGTCGGCCAGCAGTTTGGATTCGAAGCGCCCGGCCAGCTTCTCGGTGATTTCCTTGGCTTGCGCCGGCGCCATCTGGCCGAGGATGGCCGACAGCGCCTGGGCCTTCATCTTGGCGGCGATGGGCAGACGCACGGAATCGTCGAGCAGGCTCATCCGGTCGGCCGCATCGCGCGCCTTCATCTTGGAATAGACGGCGACCAGGTTGTCGATCTCGGCGGACTTCTTCTGGTCGCCGTCGCCCAGCAGCTTCTGCAGCTCGACCTTCATGGCGGCGAGGGCCTGCAGCTTGGCGTCGAGCTTGGCTCCGGCGGTGGTGAGCAGCTGGGTCTGGACGTCGATATCCTGTTCGCGCAGGTCGAGTTGGCCACGGCGGGCGCCGAGGCTCTGCAGCACCTGCAGCTCGGCGGGCGAGAGGCCGGCGTCGCGGGCGAGGTCGGCGGGCGTGGCGCTGCAGGCCAGGCGAGGCGGCGCAGCCTGGGCCTGCAGATTGGCCGCGGCGGCGACCGCTTCGGGGCTGCCGGGCAAGGGGGTGGCCTTGGGCGAGAGGCCGGGCGGCAGCACCGGCGCATTGGGATCGAGTTTGGGCGCGCCGACGTCCTGGGTCTTGGCCGGGACGACGCCTTCGGCGAAGGCCTTGGCGCCCTGCACCAGGTCGGGCAGGTGGGCGACGCCGGTCAGCGCCTTGACCGCCAGCACGCCGCCAACGGCGATGCCGACCAGCGGCAGGAGACGCGGCGCCCTCACCGGCCGCCCCGCGCGGCGCGCAGCACCGGCTCGATGATCTCGAACAGCTCGTCGTCGGCCTTGCCCGGCTCTCTCTGAGTCCGCTCATCCCCGCGCAGGCGGGGACTCAGGCCCCTTTCTGCGAAGGGGGCGGGCCGCGAGAGGGCCTCGCGGGCCAGCGGCTGGCGCGGGGGCGCAGGCGCTCGTTCGCGCAGGGACAGCGGGCCC
>DATCFQ010000305.1:0-7169 GCA_036509495.1 Caulobacteraceae bacterium | reverse complement strand
GTCACCGTCACCCCAGCCACTGGCGTGGGCGCCGAGGCGGGCTGGGCCAGAGCGGCGACGGAGGCGGAACACAGGATCGCGGCCATGAGGCCGGACGCAACGCGGTTCGGCATTGTCAGGCCGGGACCGCGTCCTTCGCCTTGGCGCTGGCGGACGCCTGTTCCGGGGCCAGGACGAAGTCGTATTCGATGGTCCAGAACGGGGTGTCGACCTTCTCGCCGCCCGGGGCGACGCCCGGTTCGTGGCGCTTGAAGTCGGCGATAAGCTCCTGCTTCACGCCAAAGACCACGTCCTTTTCGAGGTATTCGGTCCCGCGCTTGAACAGGTGGGTGATGATCTTCTCGTAGCCGGGCGCGGTAAGGATGAAGTGGATGTGGGCCGGGCGGAAATGGCTGATGTCGGTGGTCTTGATCAGTCCGCCAACCGGGCCGTCCATCGGGATGGAATAGCCGAGCGGGGCGATGGTCTTGACCAGATAGCGGCCGTCGGGCCCCGAGTGGTAGACGCCCCTCAGATAGGGGCCGCTCTTTTCGGTCAGCTGGACCTCGTAGATGCCCTCGTCGTCGGCCTGCCACATGTCGAGCACGGCACCGGCGATCGGTTCGCCCTGCAGGTTGCGCACCTGGCCGGAGACGAAGCAGGGCTCGCCCTCGACGCCCTCGGCCATGTTGCCGCCGGGCTCGAGCACGGGCGAATCGTCGACATAGAAGGGTCCTAGCACCGTGTGCGGCGTGGCGCCCTTGGGCAGCTTGTCGTTCAGCATCACCGTCAGCATCGACAGGCCGAGCACATCCGAGAGCAGGATGTTCTCGCCGCGCGCGTCGGTGGTCCATTGGCCGACCTTGGCCAGGAAGTTCAGGCCCGCCAGCCACTCCTGGTGAGTGAGGCCGACCTCCTTGGCGTAGCCGTGGACGTGGGGGATCAGCTTGGTGATCAGCTCGCGGAGGCGCGGATCATGGGTGGTGTTCCAGCGCGCGACCGCCTGGTCGGTGATGTTGTCGAGGCTCGAATAGGGCATGGGACGTCCTCCTTTGGCCGAGTCAGGCGGGCTCGGCGGCCATCGCGGCGTGGCGTTCGGGCCACGCGCCCGGCGCCCGCTGCAAGGCGGTTCTGATCTCTTCGGAATTCTGGCCCAGCAGCGGCGCGGCCCGGCTCGTGGCCGGCCGCTGATGGTCGAAGGTGAACGGTGCGCGCACGGCCTCCTCGGCCCCCTCGATACGGCCCTCGACCGGCACGATCATGCCGAGGTGGCGGGCCTGGGGGTCGTTGGACGCCTCCTCGATATTGTTCAAGGGGGCGAACGGCAGGTCGAAACTGTCGAACCGGGCCAGCCATTCGGGCCGCGTCTTGGTGGTGGTGATCTTGTTCAGCTCGACCAGCAGCTCTTCGTAATTGTCGATCCGCTTGGGGCGAACCTCGAAGCGAGGATCGGCGGCCAGGGCCTTGGCGTCCAGGGCCTCGACCAGCGCCTCCCAGAACTTGTCCAGCGAGGACAGGTGCACGCCCAGGTGCCGGCCGTCCTTGCAGGTCAGGATGAAGGCCTGGGCCAGCCGCGGTCGGTCGAGCGCGGTGGGGATGTCGCCCAGGGCGAAGAAGCCGGTGAAGGGCTCGACGGCGAAGTGCATCATCGCCTCGAGCATGGAGATCTCGATCAGCTTGCCCTTGCCGGTGCGGCCCCGCTCGATCAGGGCCGCCATCGCGCCCATGGCGCCATAGATGCCGGTCATGGCGTCGGCCATCGCCGGGCCCAGAAGGCGCGGATTGTGCGGATCGGTGGCGACGCCGAGAAAGCCCGACAGCGCCTGGGTCACCGAGTCGTAGCTCGGCCGGTGGGCGTAGGGCCCGTCCTGGCCGAAGCCCGAGATCGAGACATAGACGAGGCGCGGATTGATCGCCTTCAGGGCCTCGTAGTCGGCCCCCATGCGCGAGGCGGCGCCGGGTCGGAAGTTCTGGATATAGACGTCGGCTTGCGAGACCAGGTCCTTGAACACCTCCGCGTCGGCCGGCTCCTTGAGGTTCAGGCAGATCGAGCGCTTGCCCCTGTTATAGGCTTGAAAATGCGCGCTATAGAGCCCGCCGCGGAAGTTGCGATAGGGATCGCCGGTCCCGGGGCTTTCGACCTTGATCACGTCGGCGCCGAGGTCGGCCAGGGTCATGGCCGAGCAGGGTCCGGTGATGAAAGTCCCCTGCTCGAGGACACGCACGCCGTTCAAAGGATGGGTCATGGCTCTATTCGGACTCAATTTTCGTCGCGCGTGAAGCCCTCGGGCGCCTCGCCGTCGTAACCGATGGCGGCGGCGCCGGCGTTGGCCATGAGGAATCCGATCGGCCGCGACTGCTCTTCCAGGAGGTGCGCGATCAGGCTGGCGGTGCGGGCGAGCAGCGGCACGCCCTTCAGCGCCAGCAGCGGATAGCCGGCGTCGAGCAGCACCGCCGGTATGGCCCCGGAAACGTTCATCCGGAGGTTCCGGCCGGTAAGCTCGGGCAAGAGCCGGTCCACCGCCCAGGCGATCTCGATGTGCTGGCCGGCGAGGCCAGCCTCCTCGCAAACCTCGATCAGCCGCTTGGCCCGGGGGTCGTAGCCCTTGTGCAGCGGGTGGCCGTAGCCGGGGACGGCGCGCTTGACCGCCCGGTAGCGGCCGATCACCTCGCGCACGGCCTCGTCCAGACCCGAGCCGGCGGCTTGGCGCTGCTCGGCCACCTCGGCGAAGAACCGGCCGGCGTTCTCGGATGCGCCCAGGATCACCGAGCCGCAGCCCAAAAGGCCCGCGGCCACCGCCCCCTGCATCGCCTCGGGCGAGGCGGCCAGGGTCATGCGGCTGGCCACCACGCTGGGCACCAAGCCGTGCTCGGCGATGGCCACCAGGGTGGAATCCAGCACCCGCCGCTGGGCCTCGCTGGGCAGGGCGCCGCAGACCAGCAGCCAGACGTGGTCGGTGAACGAGATCCGGCCGATCAGCTGGTCCACCAGGTCGTGGCCGCGGACGACGATCTGCTCGGCGTTGGAGGCCGAGATGGCGGTGGTCTTGTGCTCTTCGCGTCCGATCTTCATGCGGGCTCTTCTGCTCCTCGGGCAGGCTCCGGGCTACCGGAACTTTGTCTTGACTCGGCGTCCGTTCGTCTTAAGCCTTCAGCCAACTGCGCACAAATTCCCAAGCGAAACTGTGGGCTTAGACCACCTGCGCAAGCAAGCGGCGTAAGCCGTGGAGGATTGAATGGGCTATGAAACAGTATTCGGCTCGCTGGACTCGTACGAGAAAGGCACGATCGAGCTGAACGACGATCTCAAGCACTACGCTTTCTCGAACATCTTCGAGGTGGCTGGCAAGTCCAAGCCGTTCGAACGGGTCGCGGTCGCCAAGAATATTGAATATGTCGCCGAGGTGACCAAGGTCGACGGTCAGGGACCCTGGTATGTGGCGCCCCACGACGAGTTCGCCATCGTCATGGACGGCGAGGTGGAGTTCAATTTCGTCAAGCTCGACCCGGCCCAGGCGCCCGCGGGCGGCCAGGGGGCCAAGCAGCTCGCCGGCCAGCCGAACGGGCAGAAGATGGGCAAGGTCCGCGCCCGCCGCGGCCACCAGGTGATGCTGCCGGCCGGAGCGGCATATCAGCTCGCCTCGACCAAGCCCTCCGTCACCATCATCCAGACCCTGCTCGGCCCCGAGACGGTCGAGCGCTGGTCGGAAATCTGCACCCTGCGCTGAGCGCAAGCTCCTAGCCGAGGATTCCTATCATGGCCGACGCCAAGACCCCCGAGATCGTCGCCTCCGAGCCGAACAAGCACGGCTACCGCGACTTCACCTTCGACGCCTGGAAATTCAGCCGCGACGAATACTTCGTCCACATCGCCTGGCCCAAGGGCAAGCACACCATGGAGATCGACCGGTTCCTCCGGGCGATGGTGCGCGACATCGGCTGGGGCTTCTTCTACGGCTGGATCTTCTTCGACGACGTGTTCGGCACCACCAATCACTACGGCACCGTCGACATCTTCGCAGGCGCCTACGACAAGGGCTACAAGGCCGCCGGGATCGACTTCCTGGAGACCTATAGCGCCGCCTCGGTCTCCAAGGCCTTCGAGGTCATCTCTACCGACTGGATCAGCGCCGGCTACGATCCGCTGAGCGCGCCTTTGGAAACCGGCAATCCCATGGGCCCCAAGGGCGAGCCGATGACCGGCCCCTTGCTGCGCAACTTCAACCCGGCCACCCGCATGCTGGGCCTGCCCGGCGACCAGCCGGTGCGCTCGGACGACACCGGCACGCCGATCAACCGCGCCTTCGCCGACGTGACCTTCGACCAGCCCGAGATCGAGCCGGAGCCCGGCTTCGAGGGTCAGCTGCACGCCATCAACCTGTTCGACCACATCGCCCGCTCGGACGTGACCTGGAACCCCTCGGTCACCGCCCTGACCAAGGCGTCGATCTGCTGCGTGACCTCCGAGGAGCACATGCTGCCGGTGATCCACGGCAACGACAGGAACGAGTGGTTCTTCCAGCTCTCCGACGAGATCCACTGGCGGGTCCAGGACAAGAACACCGGCAATCCGCGCGGCATGATCGTGATGAAGGCCGGCGACGTCTGCGCCATGCCGGCCGACATCCGCCACCAGGGCTTCTCGCCCAAGCGCTCGATGCTGATGGTGATGGAGAACGGCTCGCCCGAACTGCCCGAGCTCTACGCCACCGGCAAGCTGGCGCCCTATCCGATCGAGTTCTGAGCCCCACCTCGCTCCTACCTCCCCCATTGCGTCAGCAATGGCGGGAGGGGGACCGCCCGCCGCAGAGCGGGTGGTGGAGGGGGCGGGCGGCCGCCCTGATTTTCGAAGCTGCGATTCCGTGACTGGGGCCTTCCCCCTCCACCACGCGCTCTTCAGCCGGCCTACGCCGGCTTCGGCCCGCGGTCCCCCTCCCGCCGCCTTCGGCGGGGGAGGTCGTTAGTTTGAAGGTAGCCGGCTGGGCTCCAGGCGGTGGGAGGCCAGCAGGGCCTCGGTCTCCGACGCCTGGATGGGTCTGCCGAAGTGGAAGCCCTGCAGGGCGGTGCAACCGGCGGCGATCAGGATGGTGCGTTGGTCGGCCGTCTCCACACCCTCGGCCACCACGCTCATGCCCAGCGAGGCGGCGAGCTTGGACACCGAAGCGACGATGATCGCCGACTGGCGATCGCGGGTGATGTTGTCGACGAACGACTTGTCGATCTTGATGCAGTCGATGGCGAACTGCTTGAGGTAGACGAGGCTGGAATAGCCGGTGCCGAAGTCGTCGAGGGCCACGCGCACGCCGGCGCGGCGCAGGACGTCGAGGTTATGGGAGGCGCGCTCGACGTCGTCGATGATCGCCGTCTCGGTCAGTTCGATCTGGATGCGGCCGGGCTCGACGTCGGCGTCGGCCGCATAGCGCAGCAGCCGCTCGCCGATGTTGTGGCGCAGGAATTGGCGGGCCGAGAGGTTCAGCGACACGTAGGGCAGCCGCCAGCGCCGGCAGTCCTTCAGGGTCTGGCGGGCGATCCAGTCGCCGATCTCCAGGATGTGGCCGGTCTCCTCGGCGATGGGGATGAATTCCACCGGCGAGATCGAGCCATGTTCGGGGCTGTCCCAGCGCACCAGGGCCTCGAAGCCGAGGGTGCGGCACGACACCGCGTCGACGATCGGCTGGTAGAGCATGTGGAACTGGCCGGCCGAGAGGCCCTTCTCCAGGCTCCGCTCGATGTTGAGACGGTACTTGGTGCTTTCGTCCAGGGCCGCGTCGAACACCTTGTAGCGGTTCTTGCCCTCGCGCTTGGCGGCATAGAGGGCGATGTCGGCCTGGCGCACCAGCTCGACGCCGGTCTTGGCCAGGCCCTCGCGGGCGACCCCGATCGAGGCGGTGATCTGCACCTCGTGGCCGCCGATCATCCGGCACTGGCTGCAGACGCTCAGGATCTGCCGGCACAGCGAATCCAGGCCCGTGTCGCTCAGGGCCTCGACCAGCACGCCGAACTCGTCGCCGCCGAGCCGCGCCAGCACCGCGCCGCGAGGGACCACCGCCGCGAGGGCGGTGCAGATCTTGCGCACCAGCTGGTCGCCGGCGTGGTGGCCCAAGGTGTCGTTCACCGCCTTGAACCGGTCGAGATCCACCATCAGCACGTTCTGCATCTGGCGATTGCGCGACAGGCGGGCGGTCAGTTCCTCCAGGAAGCCTTCGCGATTCAGGCTGCCGGTCAGGGAGTCGTGATGGGCGGCGTGCTTGGCGACGTCCAGCCGCGCCCTGAGTTCCTGCACCTCGAGCTCCAGCGCCTCGATGGCCTTCTTGCCGTCGTGCAGCCTGAGCCGCGAGCCCAGGGCACTCTGCAGCCGCGTGGCTGCGGCGCGGACAGCGCCGGCCACCAGGGCGACATCGTGAGGGCCCGCCAGGAACTGGGCGCGGTCTGGCGCGCCCACAGCCGCCATGGCGGCGGCCAGCAGCCCGGTCTCGTCGGGATTGGCGAGCACGATCAGCTCGGCGTCGGGCCGGGCGGACAGCGCCTGTTGCAGGCTGCGAACCACCTCGTTGGTCGGCCGGCCGGCGCACTCCAGGACGAACAGCACCGCCGCACGGCCGCGAAGCAGGGCGGACTGGGCGTGGGCGAGGCCCTCGCTCACGTCGTCGCAGGCGACCGCCGCTTCGGACGGCAGGGCCTGATGAACCAGAGACATCAGCCGGCGCGCGCCCTGGACGTTCGGGCAGACCACCACGGTCAGCAGCGTCGAGGAGGCAAGGCCCGACTCCGACGACGACCAGTCGTCGTCGAGGTCGCCAGGCTGCACCAATGCGAGTGCGGACGAGGTGATGAGCGGGCCCCTACCAGCCGATAAGGCCTGTAAGGTCCATGAAATGTTTTGCGAAACCGCCAACCAACAGGCTTAAGCGGAATTCATAGCTTGCCCGCCCTGCGCCTTCTCTGCGGCCTCTGCGTCGAGAAGGGACCGCCGTTCAGCCCAGTTCCTTCCGCACGATCCTCGCGCCCTCGACCATCGCCAGCATCTTGCCGAAGGCCACTTCGCGCGGGAGGTATTTCAGGCCGCAGTCGGGGGCGACGACGATCTTGTCGGCGTCCACGTGCTTCAGGCCATTGCGGATCCGCTCGGCCACCTGGTCGGCGGTTTCCACCTCCTGGGTGGAGAGATCGAGCACGCCCAGGATGATGGT
>DATCFQ010000304.1:0-3277 GCA_036509495.1 Caulobacteraceae bacterium | reverse complement strand
TCCGCCGAGCCGATGCCATTCGGATTGCTGGTGGTGATCGTCACCAGCGCGCCATCTCTGCCGGTTGGTGATTGCGCCCCGGAGCCGTCGATGGCGACCTGCGGGGCCCTGGCTTGATAGGTTCCGGTCCCATTCGCCGAGGTCAGCGGGTAGTAGAACGCGTCCGCCGGCATCTCCCCGTCAGATGACGGGGGGCCGGCAGAGGTTGCTCCGCCGGCGGCAGGATCGCCCGCCGTGACGTTCGGAAGCGACGTCGAGAGGCTGGCGGCCTGGAGCTGATCGCCCATGCCATACGGACGCGGGACTATGCCGGTCGAAGTCTGCGACGGATTGTAGGTCGCCGGCAGGACCTGGGACGCTGGCCACGCCGAAGACAGGAATGTTGGAGCGCTGACATCGACCGGGTTCGCAGCGCCGCCGCCTGATGGCGCCGGTCCGCCGGGCCAGGATTTTCGAGGAAGGAGCTCGAGCGCATCCGCGAGCCGCTGAGGGTAGCTCGCGGCCCAGGACGGATAGGCCTTCAGTGCGTCCGCGCGCATCAGCGCATGGGCTGAAGGCGGCGGGAAGCGCGGCGGGGCGCCTCCGCTGGTTGGCGCGTCCGGGGGAGCGGAGTCGTCGGGATCCATGGACCTTTCCGGGTGAAGTTCCCGGAAGTCTGGACCTCGTCAGACCATCGTTAGGGCCGCCCTCATCGCGGCGGCGCCGTGCGCCGGCGCAGCAGCCCTAGATGCAGCCTCCGCCCTGGATCCAGTTCTTGCCCGGCCCGCAGTCGTCGCTGGTCTTGGCCGTGGTGCGGCAGCGGCCGTCGATCAGGGTGCAGGCGTAGGGGGCTCTCCCCCCACGGGCTCAGCGCTGAAGTGCCAGCGCAGCGACTTCAGGAAGCTCCGGACGCGCCCGGGGGCCGGTCCCTGCGCGAAGGCCTCGAGATTCTCCTCCGACCAGCCGCCGGCCGGCTCCAGCGCCGCGCCGAACGCCTCGAGCTGGAGCCGTTCGCCGTCGGTGAGCGGGGCCTTGGCCGCCTCCTGCAGCAACTGGATCAGCTCATGGACGCCGCGCAGCGCCACGAGCGCGCGGCCCATGGCCGGCAAGAGCGACGGATCCTGCCGCCAGGAGGCGCCAGCGAACACCTCCTGCACCACGCGCTGCCCCGCGCCCAGGCAGTCGTAGAGCACGCAGCCCTTAAAGCCCGCGGGTTCCAACCGGTCGTGGATGCGGCAAAGATCCGCGCCGTCCAGGTTCGGACAGGCGGTGCAGGCCGGCTTGTCGATGGCGAACTCGTCCGAGCAGTCGAACGCCGGCGTCACGCAGCAGAGCGCCGCGCAGCGCGCGCAGTCCGGGCGCAGGTCGGCCGGGTCTATCGGCGGTCCTCGTCTAGGGCTGGATGTTGATGAAGGTCGCGGTCTCGCCGCCGCCCGACGCTGGAACGTGACCGACCAGCACATTGGTCCCGGGCTTCAGCAGAGCCGGCGTGCCGGAGGCCATCACCATGATCGGCGTCTTCGGCGGCACCACGATGTGGCGGGTCCCGCCCTGGTAGACCACGTCCATCTGCACGCCCTGCGACCCCGTCGCGACATTGCCGGCTGCGCCGTTGGTCATCCGCGCGCCGCCGCCCGATGTCGCCGACACCGTGCCGTTGGTCATCCGCGAAGCCGCGCCGCCCGCGGGCGCGGGGCCCATCGGACGGTCGCCCTCGCCCATCTTCACCCCCGGCGGGAAGACGTGGACCTCGGTCGACTGCCCCGAACCATCCGGCGAGGGCGTGTTGGTGGTCCCGAGGAAGCTGCCGGCCTTGATGTCGGCCAGAGTGCCCTGGTGGGCGATCATGATCGTGGTGGCGGGGGTCAGCTGGAACGAAGCCGGCGCGCCCTGGCTCATGATGTTCAAGGTCGTGCCCGCCACGCTGTTGACCACGCCGGGCGTCAGCTTCGGCTGAACCTCGGCCGATGCCGCAGCGCCGGAAGCCGCCGGCGCGGACGCATCCTGTCCGCCGCCCTTCTGGCAGGCCGTCAGCGCCGCCACTGCGCAGGCGCTCAGCACCAGGCGCGCCATCATCGATCTATGCATCGTCGTCCTCCCGTGACGGGACGGAATTGAGCACGGCGCGCGCCCAGGGTCGAGCCTAAGGCTCCGCCGGGGCCAGGACGGCCGCGGGCGCCGGCGCGAGCGAGCTGCGCGAAGGTCCCTCCAGCCGGTCACGCAACTTCAGGAACGGGCGCTCGACGGTGAAGTAGAGCGCCGCGCCGACGGGCGCCGCCAGCACCAAGGCGAGCAGTGGCTCCAACCCTCGCCACGCGGCGGGGATCGGGATCAGGCCGACGGCGACGGCGTGGAACACCATCTTGTGGCTGAGATAGAGGCTGTAGGACACCGTCGCCACGGCTGCGGCGCCTGGCAGGGCTCGCCGGCCGATCACCGAGCCCGCTTCGCCGCCCGCCACAACCATGAGCACCAGGCTCAGGGCCAACATCGGATAGCCGAGGCTGGCGCCCAAGAGGCCGGCAATCTGGCCACCGAAGACGAAGCTGGAGCCGACCACCCCGGCGGCGCCCAGCACGAGCAGCAGGTTCGGCCGGGCGGCGAGCCGCCGCCAGGTCTGCGGCCGAAACACCTTCACTGCCGCCGCTGCCACGCCAGCCAACAGGCCGTCGAGCCGCGAATAGGTCGGATAATAGATCAGCCGCATATACGGCATGCCGTCCGGCTGGCCGGACGGCGCGACCTCATGCAGCCAGAACCAGGCCCGCAGCCCGATGCCGAGGACCAGGATCGCGGCCATGAGCCCGATGGCGACCTTGGCGTTCGGCCGAATGGCCAGCAGCAGCAGGATCAGGGGCAGCATAAGGTAGAACTGCTCCTCCACGCTCAGCGACCAGGCGTGGGAGAAGGCGTTGGGCCGGTCTCCGAGGAAGAGGTTCTGAGTGAAGCTGAGGAAGACCCACAGGGGCTGCAGATGCGGCGCTTCGCGGACCATCGGAAACAGGGCGTAGACCGCCAGCACCGCCCAATAGGCCGGGATCGTGCGCAGCAGTCGCCGCGAGAAGAAGCGGCGCAGGCTCGGCCGCTGCCCCCGCGCCCAGGGCCGCAACAGCTGGCCCGCGATCAGGAAGCCGCTCAGCACGAAGAACAGGTCCACGCCCATCCAGCCGAAGCGGACGAGCCAGAGTTCGCGCGAAATCAGGCCCACCACCGCCAGGTGGTAGAGCATCACCCAGCCAATCGCCGCGGCGCGCAGCAGATCGAGGCCGGGAAGCCGTGCGGCCTGGGTGCGCGTGGG
>DATCFQ010000303.1:0-2556 GCA_036509495.1 Caulobacteraceae bacterium | reverse complement strand
AATCAGGGCCTGGAGGCGGGCGCTCCAGAGCGCGGGATGGGTCGGCCACGCCCGGGCGGCGGTATCGGCCAGGGACGATGCCTCTCCGAACCGGCCGGTCTCCGCCAAGGCGAGTAGCAGAGTGGAATCGCGATTGGGGGTCCGCGGTTCAGGCGCCGCCGCCTGACGGCCGAAAGACACCGCATCCTCCAGCCGGCCAACCTCGCGCAGGAAATTGGACTCATGTGTCGTGAGCAACGCGTTCTCAGGGTCGGCCTTGAGCCCGATCAGCAGTTCGTTTTCCCGCTCGAGCCAATGTCCCACCATCGGAAACAACAGGACCCGCGCGAAGACGGCGAGGGGGTCGTGGGGATTGAGCTGCAAGGCGGTGGTCGCCTCCCGAGCCGCCAGGGCCCTCAGCTCGGCGGCTCGCTGGGGTGTCGAGATCGCGGCCAGGAAGATGCTGACGACAGCGAAATTCGAGTGGCTGTAGGACAGGCGGGGAAGCTTGGCCAACAGGCGTTTGTCGTTCTCCCATTCCGATTCCCGATCCTCGTCGCGATTCCGATCGGCGAAGAGATCGCTCTTGATCTCCAGGCTCGTGACATCGGGGTCGCCGTTGGCCAGCGAATCCGAACGTACAGCCACGCTGGCGACTTCGGCCGCCTCGGAGGCGATCTCGTCCTGAAGAACGCCCGCGTTCGCCGCAGCGCGGCTATAGGCTCCGGACCATACTGTCACGTGCTGGCGCGTATCGTTCAGCTGCACCCGGGCGACGATGTTGGAGCCGTCGCGCTCGACGGCGCCTCCGAACGCATAGTCGGCCGCGGGTCCGCCGCCGGCGCTCGAGCCCTGATCGGGCGCCGCGACATTGATCTGGTTCTGGTTGAGCTGATCGACCATCTCCGCCTGCAGCCCGCCGGCGAATTTCTTAAGGTCGGCGTCCGTGGTATCGAGAACATCAAATCGGGGCGCCGAAACGCGCACAGCCTTCCGGGCTCCGCCCGACGCCTGGCGGGCTGGCCCCTCAAAGGGGTGGAAGGCCCCGCGCAGCTCCAACAGCCCGAGCGCAGCCAGGAACAGGGCCCCCAGCGCCACCGCGAGCGGCGCGACCAGCTTTCGCCGGCGTCCTCGCGTGCGGCCCCCGTCCGGATTCGCCAGGGCGAAGACCGGCACGACCTCGCTCATCTTGTTCAGCCGAACGCTTCCCTGCGGCTTCAGCCGTTCGCCCAGGGGGCCGCGGATCGCCCGCTTGACGTCGCCGGAGGCCAGCACCGCGCCGGGCGAGGCCATCTGTTGGATTCGCGCGGCGACATTGACGCCGTGGTCCAGAAGGTCGCCCTCGGGCGTGACCGTCACGTCGCCCAGGTGAACGCCGACGCGCCGCGGCGGCCCAGGCCCGGACGCGATCTCCTCGGCCGCCGCCAGGGCGCCGGCGACGGAGGCGAACTCCAGCATGAAGCCATCGCCGGCCGTGTTGAACACCCGACCGCCATGAGCCTTGGCCGCCTGGGTGATCCGCTCGCGCAGGGCCGCCACCGCCTTGATCGCGGCGTCCTCGTCCGTCTCGGTGCTGCGGGAATAGCCGGCCACGTCGATGGCCACGATGCTGGCCAGTTTCTTGGAGACAGCGCCGTCCGACATCACCGATCACTGCGCTCAGGGAGGGCTCGCCGCACCATCCTGAGGGCGTCGCGATCGATGATCTTGACGCCGTCCGCGCGCCGGCACGCTGGCATCTTCCTGGCAGCACGAACGGTTGTGGTCAAAACGCCTTCCCTCCGAGGCCGGAAGAACTCTATCAGCCTCGTACGGTGCAACCAACGGAGGTGTTTGGAGTTCACTGCGCCACGCGCGGGCGCTGGTCTGCGAGACCCTGGGCGAGCCGGTCCACATCGCTCGCGGGCGGGCGGAGGATGACCAGGCCGAGGGGGTCTGCGTCATCGGCGGCGCGGCGGCTCTATTTCACCGAGGTCTAGGCCGACCCCGAGGGCGACGTGATGCTGCCGGATTTCGACCTCACCGGCTGGACCGAGATCCGCTGCGAGCACCACTCCGCCGGCGAGGGCGGCGCTGCTTATTTCATCCCGGAAATATAGCCTGAACCAAGCTGAACCTCTGCCGAACCGGAGCGTTCGGTAAGAGGGTCAGGCCGGAATCGGCAGGACGCTCCCTCTCATCACCATGTCGGTCATGCCCGGCGGGCATG
This sequence comes from Caulobacteraceae bacterium, assembly GCA_036509495.1. Classification (GTDB taxonomy): domain Bacteria; phylum Pseudomonadota; class Alphaproteobacteria; order Caulobacterales; family Caulobacteraceae; genus JANWHQ01. The sequence continues at coordinate 368 of DATCFQ010000303.1, read as the reverse complement.
AGCAGACCCAGATGGATCAAAGGAAAGTCCTATGCATAAGACCCTGACCGGGGCGGTCGTCGCCCTCACCATCGTCGGCGCCCTGGCGGCGGCGGCTTCGGCGTCCGCCGACCCTCATGATAGGGGCGGTCGCGGCCGCGGCCATGGTGATGGCGCGGCCGTCGCCGCGGGCATCGCTGGCCTGGCCATCGGCGCGGCCATCGCGGGCGACCATCCCGGTTACAGCCGCAACTACTATTACGGCGGCCCGCCTCCGGGCTATTACGATGGCCCGGCCTATTACACCTACTACGGCAACTGCCACTCGCAGTGGCGATGGAGCCGGCATTCGCACCGCTACGTCCGCGTCCGCGGCTGCTACTAGCCCT
>DATCFQ010000302.1:0-4960 GCA_036509495.1 Caulobacteraceae bacterium | reverse complement strand
CGGCGACCTGCCCGCCACCAAGGCCTTCTACACCGAGGCCTTCGGCTGGACCTTCCAGGATTGGGGCGACAGCTACTGCGCCTTCCAGGAGGGGCTGGACGGCGGCTTCACCAGCGATCCGGACGCGGTCAGGACGCCCATGGTCATCCTCTACGCCCGCGACCTCGACGCCATGGAGGCCAAGGTGCGGGCGGCCGGCGGCAAGATCGTGCGCGAGATCCAGAACTTCCCGGGCGGGCGGCGCTTCCACTTCACCGATCCCGCCGGCAACCAGCTGGCGGTCTGGTCGGAGACCTAACCCGCCCCCGCGAACGATCCCTTCACTCGCGCCTTGCGAGCGCGTCCGCGGCGAGGTCTATGGCGCGGCCTCGGAGATGCGCAAGGACGGTCTCGCCCTGGCCTATTGAGGGTCAGGATCTCCCACCGTCAGCACGATCTTGCCGAGGTGGTCGCTCTCCTCGATGCGGGCGTGCGCCTTGGCCGCTTCGGCCAGGGGGAAGACGGCGTCGACGATCGGCCGGAACCTGCCCTGCTCGATCCAGGGCCAGACCGTCTCTTCCACCCCGCGGGCGAGGCGCGCCTTGTCCTCGGCCGGACGCGGCCTGAGCGTCGAGCCGGTCAGCACCAGGCGTTTGCGCATGATCAGGCCGAGGTCGACCTCGGCCTTGACCCCGCCCAGCACTGCGATCTGCACCAGCCGGCCGAAGGGCTTCAGCACCTCGATGTTCCGGGCCGTGTAGGCGCCGCCGACCATGTCCAGCACCACATCGACCCCGCCGGCGGCCTGGACCTCGGCGGCCCAGGCATGGCTGGAGGCGTCGATCGCCAGATCGGCCCCGAGGTCGGAGGCCTGGCGGGCCTTCTCCGCGCCGCGTCCGGTGGTGATCACCTTGGCCCCGGAGGCCTTGGCCATCTGGATCGCCGTGACCCCGATTCCGGAGGTGGCGCCATGGATGAGACAGGATTCCCCTGGTTTGAGGTGTGCGATGTCGAACAGGTTCGCCCAGACGGTGAAGACTGTCTCCGGCAGGGACGCGGCCTCCACGAAACCCAGGCCGGCGGGGATCGGCAGGGCGTGGCGGGCGTCGACGGCGGCGTATTCGGCATAGCCGCCACCTGGCAAGAGGGCGGTGACCCTGTCGCCCACGCGCCACCTCGGCGCGCCGTCGCCGACCGAGGCCACCTCGCCGGCGACCTCCAGCCCCAGGATATCGGGCGCCCCCGGCGGCGGCGGATAGAAGCCCAGGCGCTGCAGCACGTCCGGCCGGTTCACCCCGGCCGCGCGCACGGCGATCAGGATCTGGCCGGGGCCCGGCTCGGGCTTCGGCGCGGTGGTCAGCTCCAAGGCCTCGGGAGGGCCCTTGCCTCCCTTGACGCCGACCGCAGCCATGGTGGACGTCATGATCGCTCCTGAGCTTGCGCTTTTGATCCGTCCGGCGTCTGATAGACGCCGATCGAAGATGGAGCCAGAGAGAGGCGGCCATGATCGATGAAGTCGCCGAACCGCGCCCGACCAGGGGAGACGCCCTGAGGACCTTGGCGCGCGAGGATCTCGAACTCTTCGGACGCGAGGAGCTGGAGGAGCGGATCGACCAGCTGAGGAGCGAGATCGCGCGGACCGAGGCCCAGCTGCAGCGCAAGAACGCCGGGCTGGCCGCCGCTGACGCTTTATTCAGTATCAGAGGCGAATAGTTCGCGCGGGGCTTGCTTGGCATAGCCGTTGCACCCTCGTCCTCGCCGGACGATGGCGCCGGGCTGGTCGAGTTGAGGGCGGGTGTCTTTCATGAGTGAACTGAGTGCTTTGGCCGACGACGCCTGGCGGATCACGGTGGTCCAGGATTTCGCCGCGTCCGAATTGTTCGACCGCACCTTCCAGGAAGGCATGGAGCTGGTCGAGGAGACCGCCGCCTATCTCGACGGCGCCGGCCGTCACGACTCCAAGCGCCTGCCCCGCAAGGCCGCCCTCGCCTACGCCAGCGAGAGCATGCGCCTGACCACCCGCCTGATGCAGCTGGCCTCATGGCTCCTGGTGCAACGCGCCGTGCGCGAAAGCCAGATGCCGGCCTCCGAAGCCTGCCAGGACCGCTACCGGGTCTGCGAAGACGCCCCCCGCCCCGCCGCGGTCGACGACGACGGCGCCGAGCACCTGCCTGCGGGCCTGCTCATGCTGCTGGAGCGCGCCTCGCGGCTCTACGAGCGGGTGCTGCACCTGGACCGGCGCATGTACACCACCCCGGCGCCGGACGCCGGCAGCCATCCGGTGCTGACCCAGATGGACCGCCTGCAAGCGGCGTTCGGCCGAGCCTGAGTTCCGCCTCTTTTCCGGATTTCGATGAGGACGAAGCGCGCTGCGTGCGGCGCGCGCCGGCTACTTCTTGAGGAAGCCGCCGTACTTGGCCGCGAAGCGCGACACCCGTCCGCCGCGATCGAGCATCGCGTGACCGCCGCCGGTCCACGCCGGATGGGTCTTCGGATCGATGTCCAGGTTCAGGGTCGCGCCTTCCTTCCCGAGGGTGGAGCGCGTCTGATAGGAGGTCCCGTCGGTCATCACCACGGTGATGAGGTGGTAGTCGGGATGGGTGTCTTGCTTCATGGCGGGATCGGAACCGAGCGGTGACTGATGCGCGCCTCGTCGGAGGCGACGCCCGTGGCGAGGCCGGGGCGCTTGCGGAAGTGCGCGCCTATACACGAACGGGGGCTGGCAAGGCAAGGCGCCGGCGCTCGGCGAGCGCGGCGCCGAGGATGCTGATCAGGATCACGTAGGTGAGGCCGTTCAGGACCGCGCCCAGCAAGAAGCGGTGGAACTGCGCGAGTTCGGGGTGCTCGCTGACATAGACGTAGTCGAGCGCTAGCTGCAGCCCTTGCGCGATGACTCCGACGCTGAGCCACAGACTGTTGTACCGGACCGAAAGGTAGAGCAAGGCGCCCGCCACGAGCGCGTCCTGGCTGCAGGTAACCGCCAATTCCAGGCCGACGGGCTTGATCATCATCTTGGTGACCGTGCCGACCGGCCAGGCAACCACATTGATGACCGCGGCGGCACGCGCGGCTCGCCCTCCCTTGGTCCAAGCGAACAGAGACACAAGAGCCGCGAACAGCGCTTCGAACCAGATGTTGAGCAGGTCGATCGTTGACAGTAGCTGGAGCATGCCGCGTCCCCGCGGACATAAGAGGGCGCTCCGCGCGCGGAAGGCAAGGCCTTCAGCGATCAGCTGTTGTGGAGGGCTCCAGACGAGCGCGGCCGCAGGCGGCCCGGATTCCGAACCGGTTCGGCCGGGGGCGGCTGCCGGCTCTGCCTGGCGCGCTGTCGCATCGTCGCGAATGTCCCACCGGCGAGGATCAGGCAGATGATCAGCGAGATGAGGTTGAGGCTCGCCGCATAAAGATTGACGCCGCCGGCCATGGCGTCCTCGCCATCGGTCAGGCGCGTGGCGTGGACCGCCAGTTGCAGCCCCTTCACCATCATCGCCGCCCCGAGCCAGAGGTTATTGTATCGGATGGCCAGGACGAGGAAGCCCACCGCCACGGCCGTGTCGAAGAACAGCTCCGCCGTCACTGGCGTCGCCTGCCGCGTGATGATCTCGACGCCCAGCGTTCCCAGGACCGCTAGGCCGTATAGGGCCGCGCCCAAGCGTTCGGCCCGATCGCCCTTGAACCAGGCGAACAGGCACGTCACCAGCGGCAGGAGATCCCCGATGGTGACGACGATGGCGTTGATAAGAAATCGCGCCTCTGAGGACATCAGAGGCGCGATAGAGCGTTTCGGTTAAGACTTCGGCGCCTGCTCCGGGCGGGCGCCGAGACGTGTCAGCCGACAGCGCGGTCGGACGAGACGTCCATGACGACGCGGTGATCTTCGGCCAGGCTCGGGTGCGCGCCGCCTTCGAGCTTGGTGCGCACGCCGATGCGGAGCTTGGTTTCGTACAGGGCGTGGTGGGCCTCGATCATGGCGTGACGCGCGGCGGCCAGGGCCGACATCGCTTCGGCAACCTTGCCGATCGCGGGGTCCACGACGATGTGCGAGATCGCCAGATCCTTACGCGCTTCCACGATGCCGCTCATCAGAGCCGAAGTCTGCTCCAGCGTCTCGTCGATCGCGCTCTCGGCGGCCCACAGCTTTTCAGCGACCCGCTTAACCACGAAAACTTTTTCCATTGATCCAGCTCCCTCACACGGTGGAGTTGTCTTAACAGTTCCCTAACGGCCACGCCAGCCGGTAACACGGCCTTAACCATGATAAAGTTGCTCTGTGCATCATTTTGTCGCGCACCAGGTGAGGTTTTGGGCTCGCGCGCGCCTTGGTTGCGCTGCGAAGCGAAGCGTTAGTAGATCGGCCCTATAGAAGGCGGGTCAGAAACCCACCCAGGGGCGCCGGTGGCCGCCGAGATCGCAACCCAGATGCAGGACGACCAGGTCCGCGCGGACGCGGCCGAGCCGGCGGCGAGCGCCGGCGTGGAGCTGGCCTTCCCCGTCCGCGGCCTGTCGTTCCAGAGCCGGATCGCGGTGGTGGCCCTGGTCACCGCCGTGGCCGTGCTGACCGGCGCGTGCCTCTTGTTCATGCTGCAGCAGTGGCGCACCGAGCGGGCGCATTTCATCCAGGCCCAGCAGGCGCTGGCGCGAATCGGCGCCGGCGACATCTCCGAGGAGTTCGACCGCGGCGATCGCGGCGACGCCCTGGCGGTGCTGCGCAATCTGAGTTCCGATCCCCGCCTGCTGCGCGCCGAACTGGTCGCCGCCGACGGCAAGGTCGTCCGCGGATTCGCCCAGGTCGGCCGGCCGCGGGTGCACGACGGCTCCAGCGTCATCGACGTGCGGGCTCCGGTCGACCTCGGCGGCGGCCGCACGGGCGCCCTGGTGCTGTCGGTCCAGCCGGAAGGCCCGGGCGCGCTTCTGCCGCGCTTCCTGGCCATGGGGGGGGCCCTGTTCTTCGTCGCCGCCGGCGTTGCCCTGTTCATGGGCC
>DATCFQ010000301.1:0-2583 GCA_036509495.1 Caulobacteraceae bacterium | reverse complement strand
CGGACCTTAGGGGCCTGCGGCGTTGACGGTTGGGCAATCCACAGTTGGACTCGAGTGTCAGGTTTTGACCGCTAGGAGGCTTCCATGACCCTCAGCCCCGGCGATATCGTGTCCCTGAACGCTCTGAGCGAGCTGGCGGCGCCGGTCGGCACGGACCTGCTGCCGATCCTGCGCGCTTCGCCGATGCAGTACACGCCGGCGAGCGCGCTGCGGGATTTCGTCACCAATTCGGTGAAATACTACGGGGCGGCGGGCGATGGGGTCACCGACGACACCGGGGCCATCCAGAGCGCGATGAACGCCGGCCTGCCGTTCCATTTTCCGCCCGGCGTGTATCTGACCAGCGCCACCCTGGTGTTCAACCAGATCGCCAGCCACGGCCAGAAGGTGAGCGGGGCGGGGCCGACCGCGGCGGACGGCTCGGGGCCGGACAAGACGATCATCCGCCCCGGCCCCGGCGTGAGCGTGGCCATCGCCATCGATGGGACGGCGTTCGGCGGCTATGTGCAGGGCTTCGCCCTGGAGGATCTGACCATCGACATGGCCAATATGGCCGACACGGCGGCCAGCGTGGCGATCCTGCAGGGCCAGGCCTTCGACGGGGCGTTCCGGCGGGTGCGGATCATCAATGACGGGGCGAACAAGCGCGGCTTCAAATTCCTGGCCGGCGCCTATGTCACCCGCCTGGACACCTGCCAGTGCGCTTATCTGGAGTTCGCCGGATCGGCGGCCAACAACCGGGTCACCACGATCGGCGTGGCCAACTGCGACATCAAGGGAATGTCGGCGACCTGGGCGCTCAACATCACCTTCACCGGCGGGACCATCCAGGGACCGTTCAACGCCGGAGGCGTGATCTGGCTGGCCCCCGGCGTCAGCCCTTACGGCTATATTCCCAACACGGCGGGACTCTATATCTGCCCCTATGTGACCGTCGATTCGGCCCTGCACACCTCGTTCGTGGGGACGGACTTCGAGAACGGCGGCGGCTATCCGGCCACCTTCGACGACGGGGTTCATGGAACGGCGAACCTCGTCGCCGGCGTGCTGGTGACGGCGGGCGCCACCAACACGGTGTTCATCAATCCGGGCTTCGAGGGCTGCTATCTGCTGGATCACGGTTCGCGCACCCGGGCCTTTCCCTATCAGCTGGTCTGGCCGGACTACGACACGACGTTCAAGCCGCTGGCCCTCTGCCAGAGCGGCGTCGCCCAATCGATCCCGTCCGGCGTCGAGACGGCGGTGGACCTGGGAAGCTATCTGCCCATCGTCGACGACAACACCTTCGCCTGGGACGCGGTGAACCTGCGCCTGACCGTCCTGCAGCGCGGCACCTGCGCGGTGAGCGGCTCGGCGGTGCTGAACGGGCTGACCGCCAGCGGCGCCCAGATGCGCATCCGCATACAGACGAGTTCCGGCACCTTCGATTCCGGCTTCCAGGCCGGCTATGCGGCCGGCTACGTGGGGGCGAGCGTGGCGTTCAGCCTCGACTTCAGCCCCGGCGACACGATCCAGCTCAAGGTCTATCAGAACAGCGGCGCGCCGATCCCCCTGACCGGGGTGACCAGCGACACCTATCTGTCGGTGGCGAAGCTTTAGATCGTGGTTTCCGCCCTCACGTCCTAGAGCCTGTTTCGATCAGGTTGAATCAACCTGATCGAGAAAACAGGCTCTATCTCAAACACTTGAGCGCTTTCTGATCGCAAAACCAGTTCCCACTTTTGCGGAAAGCGCTCTAAGGAGGAAATGGAGCGCGGACGTCCCGTCCGCGACTTGGGCGCACGCGGGCGAGACGCCCGCGCTCCAGAAGAGGGAAGATGCGGATCACGGTGGCCGGGGCGCTGACCTGGATCGTGGCGGCGGGGGCGGTGGGGTCGCTCTATGCGCCGACGCTGACCGGGCTTGGCGCCGCGCTGACGACGCCGGTGCTGGCCGGGGCGATCGCGGCCGGGCTGATCGGGCTGGCGGGAGCCCAAGTCCTTGGCGGGGCGGCGGATTTTCGGCCGACCATCCTCGGCGGCGCGCGGGGGGTGTCGGTGGGGCTGCTGGCCCTGGCGGTGGCGGCGTTCGCGCTCTCGGGGGCGGTCGGCGCCTTCACCCGCGGCCTGACGGTGAACGACTGGGGCCTGCTCGCCCTGCAGGCCGGAACGCCGGTCCTGCTGACGCTGAGCGGACGGCGGGCTGAACTGCTGCGGGCCCTGGGAGCGGTTTGCATCGTCTTCGCCACGGTGGACATGGCGGCCAATCTGGCCGCCTTCGCCCATCTGATCGAACTGCCCGCCTATTCGGGGCGCCTCACCTCGGAAGGCGTGCGGCTGCGCTATCCGGGCCTGAGCGGCAATTCCCTGGCCAGCGGCCTGGTCGCCTTCACGGCCGTCGCCTTTCTGGCGAGCGGGGTGGACGGGCGGATGCGCGGCGCCCTCATCGCGCGGATCGCCCTGATCGGCGCCCTCCTGGTCTCGCTCTCGCTGATCGACGCGCGGCGGTATCTGGTTCTGGCGGCCCTGGCCGTTCCGCTGCTGGGGTATCGGCCGGCCTGGCGGATCCCGCCGGCCCTGGTCGCCGCCTGCGTGGGCGCGGCGG
>DATCFQ010000300.1:0-12316 GCA_036509495.1 Caulobacteraceae bacterium | reverse complement strand
CGCTACATCTGAGCATTCGGACTGCGACTACCCCGCGGCGGGCGCCGCCGGCGCCGCGCCGATGGACAGCAGCTGGAGCCGGAAGACCAGAACGCTGTTGCCCGGGATCGGTCCCTTCTGCTCGGCGCCGTAGCCCTGGCTCGGCGGCACATAGACGATCCACTCGTCGCCCGGCCGCATCTGCTGCAGGGCGTCGATCCAGCCGGGGATCAGCCCGCTCAGATGGAAGGTCGCCGGCTTGCCGGTCTTGAAGGAGCTGTCGAAGATCTGCCCGTTGAGCAGGGCGCCTTCATAATTGACCGTGATCTCGTCGTCGGGCGTGGGACGCGCGCCGGTCGCCGGGCCCGACTTCAGCACCTTGTACTGGACCCCCGAGGGCAGAGTGCGGACGCCTTCGGCCAGGGCGTTCTGGGCCATGAAGGCCGTCGGGTCCGGTTGCGCCGGCTGCGCACAGGCGCCGACGGCAGAGAGCAGAAGGACGGCCAGCGCCATCGCTGCGATTCGCATGGAGACTCTCCTCAGTAATTTTGATCGGGCGGGGCGGGCGGTCAGCCCCCCAGAATGGAAACCAGGCGCAGGCGGAACACCAGGACGCTGCCGCCCGGAATCGGGCCGTGCCCGTTGGGGCCATAGCCGAGCTCCGGCGGGACCCAGAGCATCCACTCGTCGCCTTCCCGCATCTGCTGCACGGCCTCGATCCAACCCGGGATCAGCGTCCTCAGCTGAAACATCGGCGGGTCGGGATTCTGGATGGTGCTGTCGAAGACCTTGCCACTCAGCAGCGAGCCTTCGTAGGCGACCTTCACATAGTCCCGCGGCGTGGGGCGCCGGCTGGTTCCGGGACCAGCCTCGATCACCTTGTACTGGACGCCCGAAGGCAGCACGTGCACGCCCTCGGCCTGGGCGTTCTGGGCCATGAAGGCCGCCGGGCCCTGAGCGGTCGGTTGCGCGCAGACGCCGGCGGCGGAGAGCAGAAAGACGGCCAGCGCCGTTGCCGCAGTTCGCATGCAAGCCCTTCTCATTGTTCCCGGGTCCGACCGCGTGCGCGCCGCGGTTCCTCGATCTCGATCCGCATCCCGAACTCGGCGGGGGTCACAACATAGGTCGTATCCGGCCGCACGGGATAGGGCCGGGCGTCCGCCGCGACGTCGCGGTCGAACACCAGTTCGTCCGTCGCGCAGGTGGAATGCGTCATGGTGGTGTGCGGCGGGACGCGGCGATGCTCGCCGTCGAAGCGGTAGCCCACCGGCTGGTCCGAGCGGTTGTCGATGCTGAAGCTATAGCGCAAGGCCGCCGGACGACCGAACTCCTGCACGGCGACATAGGTCTGTGGCGATCCTGGCGCCCGGGCGACGCCGACTCCGGTCTCCACCGCGACCGGGTCCAGCAGGTTGCGCCGATGCCCGGGCGAGGCTTTCCAGCCAGCCATGAACAGCCGCACCAACTGGTCTGGCTCAGAGCCGGGGCCGCCCGTTCCGTAGGCGAGGTTCTCGGCGAGGTCGCAGTAGTCGTAGCCGGCGGCCTGGGCCCTCCGTCCCGGATCGCGGCCGTCGGCGGTATGGGAGAAGACGCCGGTCCGCGCCAGATAGGCCGCGAAGCCGCGCGCCTCGGCGGCGAGCGTCGGGTTCGGCGTCAGCGGCGGCAAGCGGTTCTCGGCGCGGAAGTCGTTGGCCGCCTGGACGATCCGGGTTTCGACCTGAGCCGTCGACGGCGCGGGCGCCTGGGCGGCCGCCGCCATGGCGATCACCGCGGCTGCGCCGGCCAGGAAAAGGACGCGCATCACGCCGCAGCGGCCGGGTTTCAGACCGCCCTCGGCGGATAGCCGTGGTCGCGCAGGGCGTCCATGATCTCCTGGGTGTGCTGGGCGTCGCGGGTCTCGATCATGATGTCGAACTCCGCGCCCTTGGCCGGCACGTCCAGGGCCAGCCGGTTGTGGGCCACCTCGATGATGTTGCCGCCCGCCGCTCCGATGACCGCCGAGACGGTGGCCAGAAGGCCCGGCCGATCGTCGCCGATGATCCGCAGCGACACCAGCCGCTGCTCGCGCACCAGTTCGCGGGTGAGCACCGAGGCCAGCAGCCGCGAGTCGATGTTGCCGCCGGTGAGGATCACCCCCACCTTCTTGCCGCGGAAGCGATTGGGATGGGCCATGAGCGCCGCAAGGCCGGCCGCGCCGGCCCCTTCGGCGATGGTCTTTTCGATGTTGGCGTAGAGCGCCACGGCCCGTTCCAGCGAGGCTTCCTCGACCAGCACCACGTCCTCGACCAGTGGCCGGGCGATGGAATAGGTCAGATCGCCGACCTGCTTGACCGCTATGCCTTCGGCGATGGTCTGGCCGCCCACCGCCGCGCGCAGGCCGCGCATCTGGGAGGTGAACGAGGGGTACATGGCGGCCTCGACCCCGAACACCTGCACCTCGGGCTTCAGGGTCTTGGCCGCGGTGGCGCAGCCGGCGATCAGGCCGCCGCCGCCGATCGGCACGATCAGGGCGTCCAGATCGGGGCAGTCCTCCAGCATCTCCGTCGCCAGGGTCCCCTGCCCAGCCATGACCTCGAGGTCGTCGAACGGATGCACCAGCACCAGGTCGAATTGCCGTCGGATGGCCGCGGCGTGCTCGCCGGCCTCGTCATAGCTCTCGCCGTGCAGCACCACCTCGGCGCCGAACCGGCGGGTGTGCTCCACCTTCACCGTCGGGGTCGCCTTGGGCATGACGATGGTGACCGGCACCCCCAGCCGCTGGCCATGATAGGCCAGAGCCTGGGCGTGATTGCCGGCCGAGGCGGCGATGACGCCGCGCGTGCGCTCTTCCTCGCCGAGGGTCAGCAGCTTGTTCAAGGCGCCGCGCTCCTTGAAGGAGGCGGTGAACTGCAGGTTCTCGAACTTCACATAGACGTCCGAGCCGGTGATCTCCGACAGGGTGCGCGAATGCCGCTGCGGGGTCCGCTCGATATGGCCTTTCAGCCGTTCGGCGGCCGCCTGGATATGATCGTAGGTGAGGGTCATGGGCGAAAGGCGCGCAACCTACAGGCGGCTGGCGGCCGCGGCAATGCGGCCAAGCCGGTCGCTCCCGCCCGACTCTGTGCTAAGAGCGGACGCAAAGGGCCTCCACGATCCATGCCGGCATCCGACCTCGCGGGCCAGCCTCCGGCCTACAGCGACGAATTCCCCTCAGGCGCGGCCGTGCGTGTCCTGGTGTTCGCCGACCAGCTCGGCGCCTCTCAATCCATCGCCTTCGTCGAGGGCCTCGCCGGCTCCCGGGCCGCAGGGCGGGCGGCGGTGCGCATCGTCGAGGAAGCCACTTTCGGCCCTGACGAGGGCCTGCAGGGCGCGGCGCACGCCCGCGCCCTAGCCGAGGCCGAGATCGCCGAGGTCGCCCCCACCGCCGTCGTGCTGTCGCGCTTTGGCCATGTCGGCGGGGTGGAAGGCGTCTTCGCCGCCGCCCGGGCGCGCGGCCTTCCGGTGGTGCTGCACATCGACGACGATCTCTTCGGCTTGCCGGTGGTGGTGGGGATCGAGCGCTATCGCGGAGGCCGGCATCCGCGCCGGATCCAGGCCTTGAGCGCGGCCCTGCGGCGAGCCGACATGATCGTCGCCGCCACCGAGACGCTGGCGGCGCGGCTTGCGCCCCTCGCCGGCCACAGCCGCATCGGCTGGCTGGAGAACGGGACCGGCGGCCGGCCCCAGCCGCGCAGCCGCCAGCCCGAAGGCGCTCCCTTGGTGATCGGCTACATGGGCTCGGCCTCGCACGGGCCGGACCTGGAGCTGGTGCTGCCGGCGCTCGACGCCCTCCTGGCGCGGCGGCGTGACGTGCGGGTGGAGCTGTTCGGCTCGATCGCGCGGCTGCCGGCCGCCGATCGCCTGCCCGCCGCCGTGGTCCGCCACGACGTGGTCGCCGGCGACTATGCGGCGTTCAAGCAGAGGCTGACGGCGCTGGACTGGGACATCGGCCTGGCCCCCCTGGCGGCCAGCCCCTACAACCAGTGCAAGACGGCGACGAAATGGGTCGAATACGCCGACGCCGGCGCGGCGGTGCTGGCTTCGGACGTGGAGGTCTACCAGCCCATGATCGGCTGCGGCGCCGCGGCGGGCGCCGCGCCGGGTCAATGGGCGCCGGTGTTGGAGCGGCTGATCGAGGCGCCGGACCTGCGCCGGGGGCTGGCCCGATCGGCCGACGCCCTGCTGCGGGCGCGCTTTGGCTGGGAGCGGCTGGAAGCGAGCCTGCTCGGCCTCCTGGCCCGCGCCGGCGCGCGGCGACGGGCCGCCTGAGCGCCCGCCATGACCGACCGACCTTCCCGGCCCTTCCCTTCCCTCCCCCTCCGCCGCCTGCGCGCGGTCCTGCGCCGCATGCTTCCCGGCGGCGGCCGCATCGAGGGCTTCGTCGACGGCTGCGTCGCCGGCGAGATCCGCGGCTGGGCCATGGACCGGAGCCGGCCGAACAGGCGGGTGCACGTCGTCGCGGTCTGCGACGGACGCGTGGTCGCCGAGGCCCTGGCCGATGTCTCGCGCGCCGACCTGGTGCAGGACGGCCGAGGCGACGGCCGCCACGCCTTTCGCCTGCGGCTGCCGGCCGCCCTGCTCGACGGAGAGCCGCGCCAGGTGCGGGTGCAGGTGATCGCGGGCGGGGCGCCGGTGCGGCTGCTGCGCGGCGAGATCGAGATCCACCCGCCTGCCCTGCCCGAGCCATCGGGCGGCCGGCGGCGCGCAGGGACATCCGGCTCGGCCGCGCCAGCCGAGGAGGAGCCGTCGCGGCCGCTCGTCCTGGCGCTCTGGCCCGGAGACGGCGAGGCGGCCGTCACCATTGCCGATTGGCGCGCCATGGCCGCGCCGGCGCTCGAGGTGGTGAGGCTTGGGAGCGCCGACCCCGCCACCCTGGCCGCCGTGCTGGCGCCGGCCCATACGGTGATCTTCGCCCATCCGGGCGACCGGATCGATCCGGCGATCACCGGCCTGGTCAGCCGCTCGCGGCCGCTAGCGGACGTGCTGACCTGGGATGGCCCGGCCGCCGCCTCACGGCGTCCCGAGGCGCGAGCGCTCGGCCTGTCGCTCGGGGAAAGCCTGGACGGCGCCTTCGCTGTGCGCGGCCACGTCGTCACCCTCGCGGGACCGGCGCTGACGGCGGCGCTGGCCGCCGGCGACCCCGGCCGCGTCGAGCTGGTCCTCGCCGCGCGGCCGGAGCTGCGCTGGGCGCATCTGGCTGGTCGGCTGACCACCAGCGCGCGCCATGGCGCCACGCCTGCCGACCGGCCGATCCCGCAATACCGGCCCGAGCGGCTCAGCCTCGCGATCTGGCCCGGCTGGAGCGCCGATGCCGAAGCGTCCTTGACCGCCCTGCTCGCCCAGGCCCCCTCCGGAGTGGCGATCGAGGTGCTGGTCGCGGCCACTGGGGCGACGGCGGCTCGCGGGCGCATCGAGGCCCTGACGCCGGCCGGCGTCCTGGTGTCGGTGCGGGCGGTCGATGCGCCGGCCGCGGCGACGCCCGGGGTCTGGCTGGCCGCCTTGGCCGCCGCCGCCTCGGCCGAGCTGGTGATCATCTGCCAGGCCGGCGTGCGACTTGGCGACGCGGGTGGGGGCGACGCGGGTGGGGGCCTTGAGGTGATCGCCGCCTGGGCCTCAGCGCCCAACGTCGGCGCGGTGACCGTTCCGATCCGACGCGGCAAGGGCGCGCCCCTGGCGGGGCTGGCGCTCGAACGGACCGACGCCGGCTGGGCGACGAAGTCGGCCTTCGCAGAAGGGCTTCAGGGCCAGCGGCGGCCCGTGCTCGCCGCGCCGGCGGCCTTGCTCGCCATCGGCAGGGACAAGCTGGCCATGCTGGGCGGGGTGGACGCCGACCGTCTGCCGGCCGGCGCCGCCGACCTCGATCTCGGGCTGAGGCTTCGCCGCATCGGCCTGCCGTGCGTGCTGCTGGGCGACCTGGCCGCAGACGCCGGCGCAGGCATCGACCTGTCGGGCGAAATCGCCGGCTCCGCGCTCGCCGCCTTCGACGCAACCGAGCTTGCGGCTGCGGCCGGCGCCTATCCCGCCCCTCCGGATCGATGAGGAACCCGTTCGCCTCCCGGCGGCCGCGCGTGCTGGCCCTGGTCGACCTGGTCCAGGACATCGACATTCTTTTGCCGGTGCTCCTGGCGCTGCGCGCCTCCAGGGCGGTCTCGCTGAGGGTCGTGGTCTCGCGCTGGCTGGAGCGGGAAAGCCCGCGCACCGCCGCCATCCTCCGGTCCCATGGCCTCGGCTTCGGCTATGTGCGCCGCCGCGAGATCATCGAGGGGCGCGCACCTTCGCTGGCGGGCGTCGACGCCGTGCTGGCCGCCTCGGAGAGTTCTCATCCAGCCCATGCCGCCGGCCACGCCCTTGCCGCCAGGGCCCATGGCCTGGGGCTGCAGACCTACGCCCTGCAGCACGGCTTCGAGCAGATCGGTCTGTTCGGCCCGGAGGCGGCCGGCGCGACCTTCGCCTCCGCCGTGGTGTTGTGCTGGTTCCCGCTGGCCGCCGCCCCCAACGATCTCTCGGTGGAGACCCGCGGCAAACTAGCGCCGGTCGGCCGACCGACGCCCCTCGGCGGATGGAGCCGCGAGCCGGTTCCCGCCTTCGACCTCGGCGTCTTCGAGAACCTGCACTGGGAGCGCTATTCGCCTGAGGATCGCGACCGCTTCCGCGAGGGCCTGCTGGCCGTGGCGCGGGCCCTGCCCAAGGCCAGGATCCTGCTGCGGCCGCACCCGGCCGGGGGGTGGGCGGACGGGCTTGGCCATGAGTTGGCCCAATTCGAAAATATAACCCGCGCCAGCGCCCCGGAGGCGCGGGGGCGTCCCGACGGGGCCGCCTCGATCCTGAGGGGACTTTCGCGTGTGATCACGACGCCATCGACGGTCGCCCTGGATTCTGCGCTGGCGGGCATCCCAGCGGCCCTCGCCGTGGCCGGCGGCACCTCTTACGAGCCCTTGCCGGTGTTGGCCGATCCCCAAGCTTGGGTGGCGTTCGCCTCGGGAGCGGCTTACGATCGCGGGGTGCTTGACCAGCTTCGCTCGCGCGTGCTGGTTGCGGGAGATGGCGCGGTTCGCATCGTCGAGCGCCTGGGTCGGGATCTTGTAAAGACGGTGGCGACGTTTCCATGACCGACATCAGTGCGACACCGCAGGCGGAAAACGGCGCCACGTCCGGCCCGCTCCGCATCGACAACGCGGGCTACGCCACCGCCACGCCGCTGGTCTTCCAATATCGCGTGCTCAAGTCGCTCGTGCTGCGCGAGATGGCCACCCGCTACGGCCAGTACCGCGTCGGCTATCTGCTGGGGCTGCTGACGCCGATGATCACGCTCAGCGCGCTGATCGTGATGTTCGGCTTCCGCGGCAAGGTGATCCCCTCGGGCTTCCCGCTCGGCGTGTTCGTGATCACCGGCTATCCGCTCTGGCAGGGCTTCCAGAACATGTACAGCAAGGTGATGGGCGCCGCGTCGCGGACCGACCCGTTGCTGATGTTCCCCCAGATCACCCAGCTCGACCTGATCCTCGCCACCATCATCCTGGAGGTCGCCACCAACACGGTGGTGTTCTTCATCATGTGCGTCGGGGTGTGCCTGGTCTTCCATGCCGATGGACCGGCTGATCCCCTGGGCGTGCTGTTCTGCTACTGGGGCTGCATGTGGATCGGCTCGGCGATCGGCATGATCCTCTGCGCGCTGCAACGCGCCCTGCCCCTGGCCGTGCAGTTCCTCAATACCTTCATGCGTTTCGGCATGTGGTTCTCGGGCGTGCTCTATGCGGTGAACCGGCTGCCGAGCTTCCTTTGGCCCTATCTGCGGTGGAACCCGATCCTGCATCTGATCGAGGGCTGCCGGACCTTGTGGAACCCAGGCTTCGTCGCGCCAATCTTCAGCCCGGCCTATGTGTTCTCCATCGGCTTCGTCCTCACCACCTTGGGCTTCGTGCTCGAGCGCCTCTCGCGCCGCCTGGTCGGCTGATCATGAGCATACGGCTAGTCAACATCTCCAAGACCTTCACGACGCTGGGTCGGCGTCGGACCGTCTTCCGGAACTTCAGCCTGGAGATTCCCAAGGGCCTGAACCTTGGCGTGATCGGTCCGAACGGGTCGGGCAAGTCGACCTTGCTCACCCTGCTGGCCGGCGGCATGCATCCTGACAGCGGCGCCATCCTCCGCAAAATGACCGTGTCCTGGCCGATCGGCTACTCTGGCGGCGTGAGCACCACTGTGTCGGGCGTCGTCAACTGCCGCTTCCTGGCCCGGCTCTACGGCAAGGACCCGCAGAAGATCGTTGATTTCGTGAGCGAATTCACCGAGCTCGGCGAGTACATGACCTGGCCGGTCAAGACCTATTCCTCTGGCATGCGCAGCCGCCTGAACTTCGCCCTGTCCATGGCGATTGACTTCGATTGCACGCTGGTGGACGAAGGCATGGGAGCGGGGGATCAATTCTTCAGGGCAAAGGCCGAGGCTCTCATCGAGGAGCGCCGCAAGCGCTCGAGCTTCGTCATGGTCACCCACAACCTTACCGAGGTGGTGCTGCATTGTGACAAGGTCCTGGTGCTGGGCGGTTCCGAACCGGAGCTATGTGACAACGTCGAAGAGCGTGTGAACCAGTACATTCATGACATGACCAGCCTCAGAGAGCAGAGCAACCCGCTGTTGGCCCAGCCCGAGAAAGCGAGCGCCAGCCTATGACCAATATTACGGGACAGAAGCTCGCGATCGATCCTTCGCAAGGCCGCAAGGCCGTCGAGGTCTTCACCAAAGAGTTGAACGAACGCGTCCGTTCGTTGTCGACGAGCCGGCCGTTCGTGCTCTTCGTCATCGGCGCGGCCCTCATCCTCGGCGTCTACTACTTCATCCTGGCCGCGCCGATGTACGTGTCGGAGGCCAGCTTCACCATCCGCGGCCGCGATTCGGCCGGCGCCGCGTCGGGCCTGCTGGCGACGCTCGGCGGCATGGGCGGAGGGGGCGGCAGCTCCGGCGCCCCGACATCGACGGACACCGCGGAGCTGGAAACCTACATCGGCTCCTACGAGATGGCCAACCGGCTCGACCAGGAGTTCCATCTGCGGACCATCTATTCCCAGCCGCGCCTGGATCTCCTGAACTGGCTGCGCCCCGGCGCCTCGCGCGACGCCTATCTGGGCTTCTATAAGAAGATGGTGCACGTCACGATCGACCACGACACCAATCTGATCAACATCAAGGTCAAGTCGTTCGACCCCAAGACCGCCCAGGTCCTGGCCAGCGCGATCCTGAGGATCTCGTCCGACTACCTCAACGGCCTTTCGGCGACCGTCCGCCGCGACACTCTGCGGACGTCCGAACGTGAACTGCAGGAAGCCGAGGAAAACGTGCGCCAGGCCCGCCTGGCCATGACCTCCTATCGGGCCAAGACCGGGACGCTCGACCCCCTCGCCACCGCCGTCGCCACCTCGACCGGCATTTCGGCCATGCAACAGGAAGTGCTCGAGCTTCGGGCGGAGATGGCCGGGATGCTCAGCTACAACCGGCCCGACTCGGCGCAGATGGTCGAGACCGGCGCCAAGATCAAAGGCCTCGAGGCCCAGATCGCCGCCCAGCAACAGAGGATCGCCAACACCAAGGCGCCCGACAGCATCGCCGAGCGGCTGCGCACCTACGAAGGCCTGCAGATTTCCAGCGACTACGCCGACCGGCAGCTGGTGGCCGCCCTGGGGTCCTACGACTCCGCGCGCACGACCGCCAACGAACGCGAACGATTCGTCGTTCCGGCCGTGGCGCCGAGCCTGCCGGATGAACCGACCGAACCTCACCGTCTGGCCGCGTTCCTCGAGGCCCTGCTGGTATTGATCGCCGTCTATGGAATCGTCGCCCTCGCCATCGCCGGCGTCCGCGACCACCAGGGAATCTGATCCACATGCGCATCATCGCTTTGGCGAGCGCTTTGCTCCTGCTCGGCGCGACTGTCGCCCTCGCGCAAAGCTCGGGGAACGCCAACTCCAGTGGCGGCGGCTCCTCATCTGGATCGTCCTCGGGCGGGTCGTCCGGAAGCTCGGGCGTCGCGGCGGCGGCCGCCGCCGGAGCGGCGGCGGCGGGAGCTCACGCCAACTCGACGACCAACGCGGCCAATCCGCTCGCGGGGGCGACCTCTGGTCAGGCGTCGGTGAGCAATTCGATTCCGCAGGCCCAGTACTCTCCGCCCCAGGTCATGGTGAACATGTCGGATGGCTACCCCATCCAGCTGTTCGGCACCCAGCTGTTCAGCGGCTCCTTCGCCGGGACCCGCCCCGCCGACCACCCCGACTATCTGATCCAGCCGGGCGACCAGGTTGTGGTCAATCTCTATGGCGCGGTGAACTCCGGCGGCACCCAGGTCGTGGACGCCTCGGGCAATATCTTCGTCGTCGGCATCGGGCCGATCAAGGTGGGCGGCGCCCCGGCCTCGAACCTGAACGCGGTGGTGACCCAGGCCGTGGGCAAGGTCTTCACCGGCGCGGTCAGCGTCTATACGGCGATCAGTAACGCAGGCACCATCGGGGTCTTCGTCAGCGGCGACGTCTTCCGGCCCGGCCGCTTCGTCGGCGGCACCCACGACAGCATCCTCTACTTCCTGAACCAGGCGGGCGGCATCGACGCCAACGGCACCTATCGGGCCATAACGGTCCGGCGGGCCGGGCAGGTGGTCGCCACCTTCGACCTCTACGACTTCATCCTGAAAGGCGACACGCCGCCGTTCCACTTCCAGGAAGGCGACACCATCTTCGTCGGACCGCGCGGAGCGCTGGTGGGCGCTACCGGCATATTGGCCATCCCCTACGCCTTCGAGGCTCCGCCCAACGCCCCCATGACCGGCGCCGACCTGATCCGCCTGTCCCGGCCCGAGCCGACCCAGACCGGGGTGGTGGTGCACGGCTACCGCAACGGAGCGCCGCGGCAGGCCTACTTCACCATGGACGAGTTCTCGCGGGTGGTCCTGAACGAGGGCGACCACGTCATCTTCTCGGCCAGCGGCATACTGCAGACCATCACCGTGACCATCCAGGGCGAGGTGAACGGTCCCGGCGTGTTCGTGATGCCTCGCGGGTCGGAGCTGAGCCAGCTCCTGGCCAGGATCCCGCTGGAGGGAACCCAGATCGAGCCGAAGTGGGTCCACCTGCAGCGCGCGTCAGTGGCCGGGCAACAGAAACAGGCGATCACCGATGAACTCTACAACCTGCAAAAGCAGGTGCTCACTTCCTCGCCTCCGACCAATTCGGCGGCCCAGCTGGCGACGGCCCAGGCCACCCTGGTCGCCCAGTTCGTCAGCCAGGCCCAGAACATCCAGCCGACCGGCAATATCGCGGTCTACACCAACGGCCAGTTCCACGACATGATGCTCCAGGACAACGACATCGTGGTCCTGCCCAACCGAACCGACGTGGTGCTGGTCACCGGCGAAGTGCTGAGCCCCAGCGGCCTGGCCCACGCCGACGGCATGGACATCGATGGCTATGTCGCCCGGGCCGGCGGATTTGCGGCTCACGCCAACAAGCACAAGTTCGTGCTGATGCATCCGGACGGCAGCGGCGTGGTGGCGGGTCCGCACGACCGGCCGCAGCCGGGCGACCAGATCCTGGTGGTCCCGAACATCGGCAACGAGAACCTGCAGGTGTTCATCGACCTGTCGCAGCTGCTGTTCCAGATGGTCCTGAGTTCGGCGACCGTGATCTCGGTGGCCCACACGCTCTGATCTTGCTCTAGCCGGGGCGCCGCCAGGGCGCTCCGGCGCGGGACTTCGCCGCCGGAGTGAAACTCTCGTCCGCGAGGGTGAGGTTGGGATTGTAGTAGGGATCGCGCGCCAGCTGGTCGGCCCAGCGCTTGCGCATATGGCGCGCCTCGCCGTCCAGCCGCCCGGCCGCCTCGGGGTTCAGGTCCGAGCCCCGGCTCGCCGACTCCAGGTGCATCAGCCGCGCCGCCGGCGTCCACAGCGTGCGCCAGCCGCGCGCGGCGAGCTCGAGGCAAAGGTCGACGTCGTTGAAGGCCACCGGCAGCGCCTCCTCGTCGAAGCCGCCGACAGCCAGGAAGCGCGTGCGGTCGAGCACCATGCAGGCAGCGGTGACAGCGCTGACTTCGCGGGTCAGCAACAGGCGGTTCTGCGGACCCGGCGCCTCGCCCGGCGCGCCGCGGAACTCATGGCCCGCAACCCGATGCGGCCCGAGGCCGAGCACGATGCCCGCGTGCTGGATGCGGCCGTCCGGATAAAACAGCTTGGCGCCGACCGCCCCCACATCCGGCTGCACCGCCAGGGCGGCCATCGCCTTCAGCCAGCCCGGCTCGACGACCAGGATGTCGTCATTGATGAAAGCCAGCAGCCGCG
>DATCFQ010000299.1:0-2865 GCA_036509495.1 Caulobacteraceae bacterium | reverse complement strand
CCGCGGGCCAGGCCGAGGACGACGGGATGGGCCGGCTTCGCCATCACGCTCCCCCGTCGCAGCGCCGGCTCATGGCGCACCGGTCGCGACCATCAGACGGTTGCCAGTGTCATAGACCTCGTCCGGTGGAGCCGAGATCAGGCCCGCGGCGCCAATCGCGTCCAGGCAGGGGAGCCAATTTGGGCTGTCCCAAAGGTAGTTGGTGACGTTGACGATGATCTGGCCTCCAGGGCGCAGCACCCGCCCGACCTGGTGCCAGAACGTCGGGGCCAGGTAGTCGGCAGGCGGCTCTGTGGAGTCCTGGAAATCGACCAAGACGGCGTCGAAATCGCTGGCTGCCGACGCCGCCACGAAAGCGGCAGCCTCGGCGGTGACCACCGACAAGGTGGGCGTCGCCCGGAAGAACAACTGACCCAATCGCTCGGCGAGCGGATCGACATCGACAGAGGTCACCGCGATCCCGCGGCGATGGAGGAGCGTGGATGCTGCGCCGCCGCCATGTCCCAGGACCAGCACCCTCTGGGCGCCGTGCCCGCAGATCCTCGTCACGGCCGCCTCGACATAGCCGGCGAGGTTCTGGCCCCGTGCATCGATCAGCGTCTGGAGCAGTCCATCTCTATAGTAGCCAACCGTGCCGTCCTGGCTGTGCAAGGCGACGGACACTTCTCCCCGATCGGTTTGAGCGCGATGCAACACGATCATGGGGTCGCGCGTGGCCGGATGGCTGGCAACGACAGACCGCAGAGCTTCGCCAGAGCCCCTTGGTGGCGGCGCGGCAGGGCGCGGGCGGCGCGCAACGGCGCGCCGGCGATCATCGCCGCAGCCGGATCTGTGCGCCCACCGCGCGCTCAGACATCAGGACGATTATCACGGCGGAACTCCGAGGCGCGGTTGTGAAACTGCATGGCGATCAGCACGCCCTTGAAGGGCCGCAACGCTCCGAGCGTCATGATCGCGATGATCGGAAGCCAGACGACGAGCTCGAGCCAGATCGGCCAGTTGAGCGCGATCTGTGTGTACAGCAGGCCACCGCAGCCGATGGCCCCCACAATCAGCAGGATGAAAACCACGGGACCGTCGCCGGAATCGGCCTTCGAGAGATCTGCGCCACAGGCCTCGCACCGGTCGAACACCTTCAGGTGACCGTTGAACAACGGCCCTTCACCGCAATTGGGACAGCGGCACATCAGCCCAGTCAGAAAAGGATTGGCGGCGGCCATTGACGTCTCCAGGCGATCAGACGGCGCGGACGGGGTCGCCCGGCGCCTCGGCTTGCGCGGCGCGATACCAGCGTTGCAAGACCCCGCGCAGCGCGGGCCTGGCGGCTTCGAGGCGGATGAACCGCGATAGCTTTGCCGCCCCGAAGGGCTTGGCGAGGCAATGCGCGCCCTGCGGGGCGTCCAGGCGCCCAGCGGCGGGGTCCGGTGTCAGGATGATCGTGATTTCAGAGACCGCGTCCTTCGCCTGCTCGGCCAGTTCCAAGTCCGTCAGTCTTCCGAGGGCCGGCTCCGTGACCAGGACGGCTGCGTTCAGGCCGCGTCCCAGCGCCGCCAGGGCCTGCTCGGCCACCGCGAACTCGACCACGTCCATGCCGTCCCGCCGCAAGGCCGCCGCCAATCCGGCGCGAGCGCCTTCATCGGCCTGGACAAGCAGAACGGCGGGCGGATGGGACATGGATTGGATCGAGCTCCAGGACGGCGGCGGCAATTGGGATGACGCGCGGTTTTCATTTGTATTGTGATATGTCACGCATCACAACAGTTTCCATATCCATCATGACGTTGGTTCTGGAAAACAGGCGAGAGCCTGACGGGGCGCGCCGCGGCCATGGCCTAGCCTTCTTGCGACGCCACGGCTATAGCCCATCCGATTACATGTCTCACGCAGCAGTTCTGATGTTTAAGACGTAGACAAGTTGGCCGCCGCGACAGGAGACACCCATTGGAAGACACCAGATGCCTGGCGGCGCTGCGCGATCAGATCACCCTGCTCGAGGGCGAATCCGTGTTCGAGGGTTGGGCCGCGGGTCGGGTCGGCCGAGTCGGCCGTCAGCCTGGACTGGCGCTGCTGACGAATTGGCGGTTGATCGTCGCCGATCTCAGCGGCAGCTTCTCCGCCGTCCCGATCGCCAAGATCGATCGGATCGACTTGCCGTCGCCGACCACGGTGCGCCTCACGGCATGGTACGAGACGGTCAGCCTTAGCTTTGAGTCAGCCGCCGCCGCAGCCACCCTCGTCAACTGCCTCAGGCAGGATCCGGAGTGCCAAGCCGTGGTCGGGCTGGGGATGGAACTGATGGCGCGACCGCCGCGTGAGATTGCGGCGTCGGCGATAGACCCGACGCCGCGCGGCCCCCTAACAGAGGGCACCGATCAGCGCTTGCTGATGGCCGAACCATCATTATAGATAGGCTAATGATCACCGGTGCACAAATGAAGGCCGCGCGCGCCCTGCTTGGAATCGATCAGAAAGAGCTCGCTCGGCTGTCGAGCGTGTCGCTTCCGACCATCCAACGCATGGAATCCAGCGATGGCATCGTTCGCGCTGTTGTAGACAGCCTGGAAAAGGTGGTCAACGCGCTCAACGAAGCGGGTGTGGAACTGATCGGCAGCGGCGCTCGCAGCGAAGGGACGGGCCGCGGGGTGCGCCTGCTCGAAAAGCGGTAGAAATTATCGCAGAACGCCTAACTTGATGTATTAAACATCAACTAAGCCACTCCTAATATCGACTCGGCAGCTGTGGATGTGTTACGCATCTGGCCATGCAGCAGTGGCGGTCAGTCGGCGGATATGCGCCAGCGGCGGCGCGGCGTCTCTCGCCCAGGCCGACTGATTCAAACGGTCGGCCGGAGGCTGCGATCATCCC
>DATCFQ010000298.1:0-2006 GCA_036509495.1 Caulobacteraceae bacterium | reverse complement strand
CCAGCGCCAACGCCTATACCGACTCCCAGGTCGGCCTCCTGCGCCGGCGAGCCGATAGCGGTACGGCCGCCGCCATGGCCATGGCCGGCCTGATCTCGCCGTCCACGCCCGGCAAGACGGTGCTCACCGGCGGCGTCGGGCTGTGGCGCGACCAGACCGCTCTCGCCTTCGGCCTGTCGCACCGGTTCGACAATGCCTGGACGGTGAAGGCGGGCGGCTCGTTCGCCACCAGCGGAGGCTCGGGCGCGAGCGCGGCCTTCGGCTACGAGTTCTAGGGCCCGTCTTGCAGCGACTTGGACTTCAGCTGGGCGCCCTGGCGATGATCGCCGTCCTGGCGCCCAGCCTTCCAACGCAGGCCTATGCCGCCCAGGCGACTGCGGCTGGGGCGATCGACGGACGGACATCGATGGTGATGATCCGTTCGGCGCTGATCGCGCTGGATCAGGCGAACAAGACCGGAAACTACACGGTGCTTCGCGACCTCGGCGGCGCGGCGTTCCGCAGGAACACCGACGCTCGGCTGGCCGAGGTGTTCGCCGGGCTCAGAGCCCGAGCGGTCGACCTCTCGCCGGTGCTGGCGGTCGATCCGGTTCTCACCCTGCCGCCACGGATCGAGGCCACGGGCCTGCTCAGGGTCAGGGGCTTTGTTCCAGGCCAGCCGCCTCTGGCCTTCGAGATCGCCTGGCAGAGGGAGGATGGCGCCTGGAAGCTTTACGGCATCGTGGTGACGGCGAGCGAGACGGGCCCTCCCGCCGCCCCTCCCCGGCCCTAGTCGCTCAGCCGGCGAGGATTTCAGGCCCAGCGCCTTCGCCAGGGGCCGATAGGCGATCAGCAGGGCCGCGAGGCTTACGGCCGCCAAGCCGCCGTGCAGAAGCCGGAACAAGGTCGGTCCGAGCGGCTGATCGTAGGCGACTTTCCAGCCGACCAGAAGACTCGCGCCACCAGAGGACGCCGACGTTTATGCCCTGGTTGTCGCCGCACATCACCAGGCGAAGACCGGCATCAGGGTCACGATGGCGATCACCGCGCGCCGCTCGGCGGCGGTCAGCGGTGTCCTCGACGGCGCGGCGGCGGCGCGGGCGGCTATCTGAACGCCAGACTGAGCTTTGCGCCGAGGAACTTGCCGTCGGGATCGGAGCCTCGCATCGCCTCGGCCCCTTCGTGTCCGACGGAGGGATGCAGGCCGCAGAGGAAGCCCATCGATCCGATGAGCCGATCGGCGAACCTGTGGTCCACCGCCGTGCGCACCACGCCGGGGCTCAGCGCGTCGGATTCGGCGCCGGTGAAGCCGGCGGAATCCTGAGTCAGGGACTGGTCGAGCCAGGAAAGCTTGGGGCTGGCGGGCGCCGCCGCCGCCGGCTGGATGATGGGCGCCGTCGTCTGGGCCTGGACCGCGCCCGCGACCGGCAGGACGAGCAGAGCAGCCCATGCGGCGAAGCGAACCCTCATCGTCCTGGTCCCGGCCTGTTGGCGAACAATTCGACTGTCATCCTACGCTAGCGCGGAGCCTCTCGCATCCCTAAGGTTCGCCCCGTTCCAGTGGAGGATGCCCATGGCCCAAATCGAGCTCGCGGAAGCTCCGGCCAAGCGTAAGATTCACCTGGCCCAGCCCGAGCCCGGACTGACGCCCGAGACCCTGATCGAGCGCGCCCATGCGCTGATCCCGATGCTGCGCGCGCAGCAGGACGAAGCCGACGCCATCGGCCACTACACCCCTGAGGTGCATGCGGCGTTCAGCAAGGCCGGCTTCTATCGGATGCTGCAGCCGAAGATGTTCGGCGGCTACGAGATCGACTTCCCCAACTTCCTGCGGGTGGTGATGGAGATCGGCCGGGGCCATCCGGGCGCCGCCTGGTGCTTCACCCTCGCCTCCTCGCACCCCCTGGTGGTGGGGTCGCATTTCTCCGAGGCGGTGCAGGCCGAGATCTTCGGTCCCGACGGCGATTTCCGTTCGCCGCACCGGGCCCCGCCCGGCGGGACATGGAAGCGGGTGGACGGCGGCTATG
>DATCFQ010000297.1:0-5997 GCA_036509495.1 Caulobacteraceae bacterium | reverse complement strand
TAAGGGTCCGTCGGCGCGCCTCTTCCCACTGTCGAATGAGCTGTTCGAGATGGGCCAAAAGAGCCGCTATTGCGGCCTTGTGTGCTGACCGGCGTCCAAATTATCATGCGCAGATGAGAGCGTAACGACTGAATAGGATATTTCGCGTCCAATATATCTTATGCGAAATCAGAGGCTCATATACGCTGTAATATAAGGGTTTTGCGGATAGTTCTGAAATGAGATTATCGGAAATGGCCGCGGGTCCTCACGTGGAAGAATCGATCATCTGACTGACCTTCGCCCCAAGTTCGTCCAATGAGAAAGGCTTGGTGACCATGGACATATTGGCGCCGACGAAGTCGGAGCGGATAGTCGCGTTTTCTGCATAACCGGTGATAAACAGAATCGGTAGCTCAGGCCTGTGGTCGCGAGCCGTCTCCGCCAACTCGCGGCCGTTCATACCCGGCAGGCCCACGTCGCAAATCATCAGGTCGATGCGCTCCCCAGACTTCAGATAGGGCACAGCCGCCAGCGGGTCAGCGAACTCCACGGCGTGATACTGCAGTTCCTCCAGCACTTCACGCACCAGCATTCGCACTGCCGCATCATCCTCGACGACCAACACCCGCTCACCATGACCATGCGGCGCGGATGACGTCACAATGGAAGCAGCCGCGGGCCGCGCCTCCGTCGTTGGCAGGTACAGCTTCACCGACGTGCCGAGACCGACCTGGCTGTGAATGCGCACTTGGCCGCCGCTCTGCCGGACGAACCCGTAGACCATGGACAGGCCCAGTCCCGTACCCTGCCCCAGTGGCTTGGTCGTGAAGAACGGATCGAACGCCTTCTCGATCAGGTCGGCCGGCATGCCGACGCCCGTGTCGGAGACGGCGACCATCACGTAGCGGCCAGGTGATATGCCCGGTCGTGTGGCAATATGGGCTTCGTCCAAGTCGACGAGGCTGGTCCCGACCGTCAGGACGCCGCCGTCAGGCATGGCGTCGCGTGCGTTGAGCGCCAGATTGAGAATCGCATTTTCGAGCTGGTGAGGATCAACGATCCCGGCTGGAAGATCGGGCGCTAACACGACCTCGAAATCGATCTTTTCATTGACCGCTTGTTCAAGCAGATCCGACATTGAGCGGATCAGGCCATTGATCTCGACGGGTTTGGGATCGAGCGCTTGCCGGCGGGAGAAGGCAAGAAGGTGGTGCGTCAGGGCGGCTGCCCGTCCCGCGGATGCAGATGCGATGTCCATATATCGGTCGAGGTTCTCGACCTGGCCCGTTGCAATCCGTCGTCGCATGAGGTCGAGCGACCCTATAATCCCGGTCAGCATGTTGTTGAAGTCGTGGGCAATGCCGCCGGTCAGTTGGCCAACCGCTTCCATCTTCTGGCTTTGGCGAAGCGACGCCTCGGCCCGCTCACGCTCGGCCGCCTCAGTTTTTAGTCGAGCGAGAGCGTCTTCAAGCTCGGCCGTTCGCTCCCGGACCTGTTCTTCAAGGTGGTTCGAAGCGTCGGCGAGGGCCTTGGTACTGGCCTCGAGAGCGTCCCGCTGGACCTGGATTTGACGGCGCTGTTGGTGGAGATCGAAGAAGACGTCGGCCTTGCTGCGAAGAATATCGGCCTCGATCGGCTTTTGAATGAAATCGACCGCCCCGGCCTCATAGCCGCGGAAGCGGCGCTGGGTATCTGCGGTCCCGGCCGTGAGGAAAATGATCGGGATGTGCCGCGCGCGTTCGTTTCCGCGCATGAACTCAGCCAACTGGAAGCCGTCGATCCCGGGCATCTGCACGTCGAGCAGGGCCAAAGCCACGTCGTGCTTCAAGAGGATTTCCAGGGCTTCCTCGCCGGAGCGCGCCTTGAGGAAGGCTAGGCCGTCGCGCTGGAGCAGGGCCTCCAGCGACAGAAGGTTCTCCTCGAGGTCGTCGACGATCAGGAAGTTTATCGGTTCATGCATGCACCTCACGAGGCCCCCAGGCCCACAAGGTAGGCTGCTATTGCGTCAAGCGACATAGACTGCGCCGCTGCGCACAATTCGAGCGCGGCGCTCGGCATCGTCGGCGCGAAGGCTGCCGCCGGGTCCTCCACCAAGGCGACGCCCCCAACGGCAGCGATCGCCCGCAGGCCTGCGGCGCCGTCCTCGTTCGCGCCCGTCAGGATCACGCCGACCAAGCCCGCGCACAGGTGTCCGCAGCACTCTCGAACAGTACGTCAATCGAGGGACGCGAATACGGGATGCAGGAAGCCGAGCTCGATGACTGCGTTGACCACCCCATCGGCGTAGAACGGCGCGATGACAAGGTGGCGCGGCTTATCCCGTCCTGTGGATCGGCGCTGAAGCGGGGCTCTGACGCACTTTCGATGAAGGCGGTCATCGGCCTGCGGTGAGGCGGGCCTGCAAGAGGTCCAGCTTGGCGCGTCCATACATCTGGCGCTTCACGAGCTTCAGCTTGGTGATCTGCCCTTCGGCCTGGCCGTTGGACCAGGCGGTGGCGATCGCCGCGTTCACGGCCGCTCGGTCCCGGGCAAGGCCGCGGGCGAACGAGGCCACCAAGCTCTGACCGGCCCGCTCCAACCACTCGTCGAGCGCCGCCGCCTTCTTTTGGCGGATCAGCGTGTGGAATGCGTCCACGACGTCTCGGGCCTCGACCAGGGCCGGAGCCGCGGCCTCGACGGCCGCCACCGTGACCGTCTGCGCGCGAGAGAGGTCGTCCCGACCTCCAGTCATTAGCCGTGCGATCGTTCTGGCGGAAGGCGTCCGTTGGAGGTGCTCAAGGTTCGCTTCATCGGCACGCCTCCGCCGTGTCGCCCACTCCGTGACCACCCGACGGCAGCCTCGGAAGCCCAGGCTCCTGAGGTCACGCCAGAGCGCCGCGCCGTTGTGCTTACCGGCCGCCCATTGGGCGTCAAGCCACGGTAGGTGGCGCTCCAGGGAGTTCTCGCGCGGGTGGAACACCTCCGAGCGTTGGCCGCGCAGCACCCGACGCACCAGGCCGCGACTATGGCCGGTCCGGCGTACGATCTCTTTGATCGCGACCCCGGCTTTCTGCAGTTCGAAGACGGCAGCGTTGACGTCCTCGCGGCGTAAGTAACCCTCGTACTGTAGCCGCTCCGCCGCCGTCAGCAGCGCCGGGTCGATCGTCGCGGCGCCAAGCGCGGTTCGGATTTGGCGCATAGACTGGCGGGTGGCGGCGAGGAAGGCTTGGCTTGCGTTCTCCATTAGATGCCAGCGATCCGCGACCTGCATGGCGCCTGGCAGCGCCCGCGAGGTCGCCAGTGCGTAGGCTCCGCCCCGGTCGCGGGTCACCACTTCGATCTGCGGTTGCCCGGCAAGCCAGGCCTGCGCCGTCGCCGGCTCTCGATCGGGCAGAAGGCTGATGGTACGGCGGCGCTCCAGATCACAGATGAGCGTCCCATAGCGATGGTTGCGCTTCCAAGCCCAATCGTCGATGCCCACCGCCCGCGGCGGCGTGAAGGCCGGGGTCCCGCGTCGCCGCACCAGCCGTAACAGCGTGTCGTTGCTCACCGGCAGCATCAGCCGTTGCGCAAAGCTCGCCGCGGGACGCCCGCCCAGCGCCAGTCCCAAGTGATGCACCAGATCGTCCAGCCGCGCCGTCCGCCGTGCTCGCGGCGTCACAGCCTGAAGTCGCTCGGCGAAGATGCGGCGGCCGCATCCGGCTGCGTCGCACCGGAACCGGCGCACCGCGAGCCTTAGGTGCACCGCCCGACCGCTGAGCGGAAGGTCCGAGGGCTTTCTCACGTAGCGGCTGTGCACCCGCGCCGTGAGCACCCCGCAGTCGGGGCAGGTCGCCTCGTTCGCGCCCGACCGCACCGTGATTTCGGCGACTGCCCCATCAAAGCGGACGTCCTCCAGCACCAATCCCGAAGGGACCAACGCCGAAGGTCGGAGCGATCGCGCCATGCCGCTAATCCCCTTGCTGCTGCTCAAGGGAGGCGGCGCTCAAACTTCATCAAAAGTGAGTCAGAGCCGAAGCGGGACCCCGCCTCGACAACGCCTACTGAATTAATTTGTATATCAAAATTGATTTAAGGGTGGGGTCCCCATCGGCGCTTATCGGGACCCCAGTCGCGCTGCCGTTCCACCCGCAGTCAGAAGGGCTGGCCGGTGTCACGCTCAGGAAGGGCGACGCCATCGGAACTGCCGTCCTGAAAGCGATGAAGAAGAATAGCGGGTTGGGCAGCCAGTAGAACCAGCCCAGCGAGCGCTCCACCGACCCGTCGGATGCGTGGAAGTCGAGCCACACATATAAGAACTTGTAGATGCACAGGCCGGGAATCCAGTTCGGCCGGAAGCCGTGTGTCTTCAGGCAGCGCGGGTGGATGTAGAAGTTGCCTTCGAATGGGAACAGTCCGCCAAGCCCGACAGGTCCTTCGGCGATCACATTGCCGCTGGGCTCGTGGATGATCCGGAGCCATTTTTTCTCGCGGTCGACCATCGGGTGGACCCTTCGTAAGCTGGCAGCGGGGGCATTCAGCGCCGCGCCAGCGCGTTTTGCGAAGCGGCATGAAGTCGAACCGGCGCTGGCGGCGGCGGACGTGACGATCAGAACACCCGCTGCAACGGTCTTGTCAGCTCAAAATTCACGGCGGACTAACCGGCCCATTCCGCTGGTTCGAGTCGTCGCCCGACGTGATCCGGTTGGTGGTGATGAGCCAGATGACCAAAGCAGCCGCAACGGCAGTGTCTATGACGCCGGTTGGACCGAGCAGGCCCCACTCGAAGCGGTGAGCGTTCGAGGCGGCGGAATACGTTGAGGTCTGTCGGCTCCGGCGGCCGGGTTCTGAGGAAAATCGGCACCCCACTGTAACCTCGGCCCCTCTCGCGGCGAACCAGAAGTCAGGCGCTTGCGTCCGCCCGTCCGGCGGCGACGCCTCAAACACCGCAACGAGGTAAGCAGATGTCCAATCGTACGATCTCACTCATCGCCGCCGGCGCTTTCGCAGCGGCGCTCGGCGCAGCCGCGGCTCAAGACGCCAATGCGGCCGACATGATGATGAACAAGTCCGCGATGATGAAGATGCGGAACATGACCGCCATGGAGGTGAAGTCCGGCAAGATGGAGAAGTGCTGGGGCGTCGCGCTCAAGGGCCACAACGACTGCTACGCCGGCGCCGGCACGACCTGCGCGGGCACCGCAATGGCCGATTACCAGGGGAACGCCTTCAAGCTCGAGGCGAAGGGGACGTGCACGAGCATCCAGACGCCCAAGGGGCCCGGCAGCCTGACGCCGAAGCAGGCCTGAGGCCTTGGCGCGGGCGGGCCCAGCCCCGCCCGCCGCACTCGAGGAACGTCCAGTGGCAAGACATGCATCGAAGGCAGCGAAAGGCGGATTGCCGCCTCGGGGCGGCGCGGGCCTGAAGCCTGTCCATTACCGCACCATCCTGGAGACAGCCCCAGACGTGGGTTTCTTCGAGGTTCATGCCGAAAACTACATGGGTTCGGGCGGACCGCCGCACCGCTATCTCACCGCTATCCGTGAGCGTTACCCCGTGTCGTTGCACGGCGTGGGCCTGTCAATCGGCTCAGACGGACCTCTGGACCAAGATCACCTGCAACGCCTCAAGGTCTTGATCGAGCGGTACGCCCCCGCCGCGTTCTCAGAGCATCTGGCGTGGTCCAGCCACGGCGGGAGCTTCTTCGACGATCTGCTGCCGCTCCCTTACACGAGCGAGACGCTCGAACGGGTGGTCGACCACATCGACGAGGTGCAGGCCAGTCTCGGCGTGCAGATGCTGCTCGAGAACCCGTCGACCTATGTGGCCTTCGCCGAGAGCATCTGGCCGGAAACCGACTTCATCGGCGAGGTGGTGCGCCGAACAGGCTGCGCCCTGCTTCTCGACGTCAACAACGTCCATGTTTCTTGCACCAACCAACAATGGAATCCGCAGCGCTACATCGAGGCGCTGCCGCTGGGAGCGGTCCGGGAGATCCATCTGGCCGGACACGCACAGGACGCCGACGACAAAGGGCGCGCCCTGCTGATCGACAGC